>NZ_NIQC01000029.1 GCF_002216005.1 Natranaerobius trueperi | reverse complement strand
TGATTCATGTTATAATCTTTAAAGACAATTTTATTATTGTTCATAAAGAAGCCGCTCCTTTCTATTGGTTTGTTTGGTCACTTACCATTTTATCAAAAGAGCGGCTTCTTTTTAATATTTATTTAAATGAAAAGGGGCTTAATCCCAAAAGTTTCACTTTTGGGATTAAGCCCCTTGACTTTACTTTTAAAATTAGATATGAAGATAAACAAATTTAAACTGTTTTTTAAACTTTACTTTTTTAAAAAACATATTTCACCCTTTGTATAGCATAGTTAATATAGGGGTGAAAAAAATGAATGGCTATTTTAAAATTTTGCTAGCTGCTTGTATTTGGGGAACTTTAGGTATATTTGCTAGATGGAGTGGTATTCCTGCTAATGAATTAGTATTTTACAAAACTTTTGTTGCAAGTATAAGTCTTTTAATATTACTACCTAGAGAAAAATTATTAATTGCTAATAGATTAAGAGCCTTCATCATAATAATACTTGCTGGGATCTTATATGCGATAACTGCAATTTTATTTATGAATTCAATTTATATAACTACCATGAGTAATGCTTTATTTGCTTTTTATATTAAACCCATCATAGTCGCATTATTATTACCTATTTTCTTTAGAGAAAAACCAAATATTTGGAGTATACTAGCAACATTAGTATCATTAATTGGATTGGGATTAATATTAACTCCTTCAATTATAGAGTTTTCATTTAGTGATATTAGAGGTGTATTATTAGCTTTATTCTCTGCTATCACTAGTTCATCCATTGTAGTATTAGTTAAACTTATTGATATTCCGTCTCCAATAATAACCTATTATGCTATGATTGCTGCAACACTTCTTATGATTCCCTTTATAGATCTTGATACCAACATTAACCTCATCCAGGTTGGTTTTATAATAATAATTGGCTTTATTCATACAGCTATTCCATATATTCTATATTTCTCCGGATTAAGAAGTGCTAAAACGTCACATGGAATAACTTTAACCTATTTTGATCCAGTAGTTGCTTCTTTTGCAGGTGTATTATTATTTCAAGAACCATTTTCAATCTTAACATTAATAGGTAGCTGTCTAATAATTATAAGTGGTGCACTTATAATTAGTCATTAATTATAATAGTTCATAACTACTTACGAGAACTGGCATTTTCAAATTATCTAATACTTTTTCTAAAAGGACCCCTTCCCTTTTTGGTAGTGTTTCACCGTAGCTTGCTCTAATGGCAGCTGTTATAAACTGTACACCTCTATCAAGAGATATTGGTAGATTATCACCTTGAAGTAAACTACCAACAATAACACTTGCAAAAGCATCTCCAGTACCTGGATATTGTGCTGGGATATAGTCACAAGTTACTTTCCAATAACGTTCATCTTCCTGGTTATAAGCAACCACACTTGTTTTTTCAGGTGTCTCCCAAGTTGGTGCACTTGTAATAATAACTTTCTCTGGTCCCATCTGTGATAATTCATACAACCATTCCTTTAAGGTATCTTTATCTAAATCAGTATCATAAGGTTTGTCCAATAAATAAGCAGCTTCAGTAAAGTTTGGAGTAATGATATCTGCTTTACCTACTAAATCTCTCATCCTTTTAACCATCTCCTGATCCATAGTGCTGTATAACTCACCTTCATCAGCCATAACTGGATCTACTACAACCAATGTATCTGTATATCCATTTCTAATAGCAAATTTGTCAATAAAATCAGATATAATATCAACCTGACGTGGGGATCCTAAAAAACCACTATAAATACAATTAAAATCTAAATTCAACTTTTCCCAATGGTCAAACATATGAGTCATATTATCAGTTAAATCAACAAAGCTATATTCTTCAAATCCTCCAGTATGTGTGGATAACACAGCTGTTGGTACTGAACAAACTTGAATACCCATTGTAGAAATAATTGGTACTACAACAGCAAGTGATGAACGACCAAATCCTGACAAATCATGTATCGCAGCAACTCTTTTAACCGATCTTTGTTTCAAAGTCTCTCCCTCCTGGTTTTTTCTCATATTTTACGATTTTTTGAATTAATTTGCAAATAATTTCCTTCTTTGCTTTATCATATTCTCTAAAAAGTTTCCTTGCATATTCAGGCTTTTTATATACCTTCCAGTATCCTTTCATTATGTATCCCTTACCATTATTATTTATAAACCCTTCAACATCATGTTCTGGTATTCCTAAAAAAATCCCTACTTCATGAGGGCATGGCTCTATTAGAAATCTATATCTTAATTTATTTAATTTACTATTTAGTGACATGGAGGTAAAATAACCTCTCTCTAATAGAAAATCAGAATTTTTAATATAATTATCTAGTAGTTTTTCTTTATAAAATAATACTAAGGTACTATTTTTGGTCTCTCTCATATCAAAAGATTCTAATTGTAGTTCTTTTTCTATTTCATGTCTATAACTTTTCCATAAACTTAGAAGTGCTTTTCCTCTTTTGGTAAAGGATATTAGTGTAGCTGGTTTAATATTCTTAATAGTAGGTGCAGCGTTATAATCTATAATAAATTTAAGACGTTCTTTTTCATGTAACTTATCTATAAATTCTAAAAAGAATAATTTATCTAATTTATTCATTAATAGCTCCTCCAATTTTAACTGTCTTGTACTCCCCTTATAGCTGCTACAATTGCCATAACTATTAAAAATAAGCCAAGAGGAAGTATTAAATAAATATTTGCAAGTGATAGCATTTCTTGAAGATCACCAACAGTGTCAGGGGTTTTAGCAACCCCTATTGTTATAAGAGCATACGGTGTTACAAAATGTTTATAGTCTTTTAAATTTAACCATTGTGCGAGTCCTATAACTGCTGGATATAGAAGTATTGAAACCTTTATAAAACTTGCAGATATCCAAACAATAGTTAATAAACCTTCAAATCCTTCCATAAATTCAAGTATTTCAATTAAACGAGTTAATGTAAAAATTGAAAAAGTATGGTTTAAAACCTTTTCTAGTCCGATTGTCCCTAATGTTACCACTGTTACTACTGTTAGAAGTAAACCAACACTTATTAAAGCGACTGCACTTAAACGAAAAGCGCTTTTTTGGGTTCTAAGAGTACAATACCAAAAAGCCATAAATAATACAGGTTCTGTTGCAAATGCAACTGAATGTATAAAAGCACCTAAAGGTTCTAACATCCCTTCTTCAAATAAAGGATAAAAATTCTCTAATTCAAGATTCTCATAGCTTAAAAAAAAGATTCCAGTTAACCCCAATATGATCAGAGGAACTAGTATTTGACATACTCTAGCAAAAACCTCAAACCCCCATTTTACTACATATATTACAAGTGTCATGATTAGAATATCGAAAGCAACTGGTGGTGTTTCTGGCATTAAAAAAAGTAATAGTTCAGTATTCATACGAATTAATAGACCAGCTACTATAGTAAACGAAATGATTAATAATAAACCAAAAAGTTTTCCTAAAATTGTACCCATCACATCTGGTGCATATTGTATAATTGTTTTACTTGGGTACCTATTACCTAATTTTATGACAGCATAAACCATAATTATAGCTGTCATATACCCAGGTAATACACTTAACCACCCTTGCCTCCCCCCTTCTTCTAAAGACACTGTAGGTATATCAAGAAAAACAAGCCCTAATGCTGCCGCTACAGTTAAAATAAAAGCCTGTGAACCTGAAATACGTTCATTTATGAACATATTTATCCTCCTATTATAGTAAGTGCATTATCAAAATTCCTGTACCTAAGGTTAACAAAAATATAAATGTCACTAATTCTTTCCATAGTTTGTTTTGTATTAAGTCTGGCATTTCAAAAATAGCTATTACTATTGAAATCATAAATATCCCTATAATCTCAAACATGGTTTCCACCCACTATTCATCAAATCTATCCCTAATTAATCCAGTCCTTCTGATATTTACCTGTACTTCTACTTCACTCGGTAATTCAGCAAAAATATCTGGCCATTCTTCTTCAATTTCATTCCATTGATCTGGAAATTCATTATGGATAGCTTCTCCAAATCCAAAAACATCTGCTTGTAACTTTTGAGTTCTTTCTAATGCAGATTTTATTTCATTTTCTACTACCGTAGCAGCTTTTTTTTCAAGGATCTTCTTATGATCTTCAATCGGTAAATCAACTGTTGGCTGTTTTTCTCCAATATTACCATCAAGTTCTAATTCAATTGCCATTTTAGGAGTGCCATCTTCTAAAATATCAGGTTCAACTTTACTTGCAAGTGAAATCATCTCAAAGCTAATTTCTGCACCCTCTTCAAATTCTTCTGTTAAAACTAGTAAAGTTGAATCTAAATCTCCTAATATCCAATTAACACCTCTAGTTTCATCTGCTTCTAAAAAACTTGCAAATCTATCCTCATGATCAAAAATTGCTATACCTGATATTTTAAGTTCTTCTCCTTCTAACTCATCTCCTTCACCTTCTTCTTGTACTAATTCTATTCTTGGAGCAAAAGCTACTCTACCAGTAGATTTTATTTTCTGCGAAAAATCAAGTAAGGTTACTCTAGTACCTCCTTTTCCTAGTGTATCTTGAGCTCTTACCATTTCCGCTACAGCGTCTGAAGGTATTGCTTGTTGTTCATGGGTAGCATTCATGATATCAGATGCTTTTCCATCAGCTACTAAAACTTTTTGATTCAAACGAGCATCCCGGTCTCTTACAAAAGCATCTAAAACTCGTTCAACTTCCCTTTCAGCCACATCTTCACCTAATACAATTATTTCACTATACTGCCAAAATATATCACGCCCTGTTTTGGTGACTAAATTTCTAGTAGCATCAAAAATTGTATGACCGGTAGTCTCTGCTACCCAAACAGATTCTTCTCCTCCTTCTCCTCCTTCACCAGCTACTCCATGTTCCCTTGGGAGTAATATTTGAATACTCAACTGAATCATACCTTCTTCAGTTTCATCTACTCCAACTCCCATTACTAAAGCCCGCTCATCAATTTCTAATCTGCTCCAACATCCTGTAAGTAAACTAGTTAAAAGAATAATAATTAAGCAACACACTAATTTATATTTCATGTTATCACCTTGTTTTATTAGTTATCGTCATCAGGTTTAGGTCTTTGACCAAAAGGCTGTCTATTCTTATTTTCCTTAGCTATTAGTTCAGGTCTTCTATACATAAACCACCAAGGAGCTCTAATTATTAAATCCTTAAACCCATATAAAGATAAGGGACCCACCGGAGAAAAGTATGGAACTCCAAAGGAGCGCAGTGTACAAAGATAAATTATAGTAAAGTTAAACACTGTTAAAACTCCTGGTAATCCCATAACTATAGCTGCTAAAATAAATGGTATTCTAAGCATAGTAAGAGCATCTAACTGAGTAGGTACTGCAAACCCAGAAATTGCTGTAAGTGCTGTTATAATAACAACAGGTGCTCCTACAACCCCAGCTTGAATAGCTGCTTCTCCTAAAATTAATGCTCCTACTATACTTACAGCTGAACCAACATTACTAGGCATTCTAATACCAGCTTCTCGGAGTATTTCAAATATCAAACCAAAAGCGAGAACTTCTATAAAAGTCGGAAAAGGTACTCCTTCTGATGCAACAGCAATAGATATTGCTAATTCTTTTGGAATCATTTCCGGATGAAAAGAAACCATACTTACATAAAATCCAGGTAAAATTACTGTAATTAAAAGAGCAATTAATCTTATCCCTCTAAGAGCAGTAGCATAAGTATAACGAGTATAATAATCTTCAGATGACATAAACGTTTCTACAAATAAATATGGAACATATAAAACAAACGGGGTTCCATCTAATAGTATTCCTACTCTACCTTCTAACAAATTCGCGGCTAATTTGTCAGGTTTTTCTGTGTTTCCTACTGTAGGAAAAGGAGAAAATGGTGCATCTTCTATAAATTCTTCTATATATCCTGATTCTAAAACAGCATCAATATCTATATCGCAGATTCTTTTTTGTACCTCTTCAACCACTTCTTTATCTGCTATACCCTCCATATAAGCTACTACTACTTCGGTCTTTGTTTGTGTCCCTAAAGAATAAGATTCTAATTTTAAGTTTGGATTTTTTATTACTCGACGAAGTAATGCAATATTCTCCCCTAATCCTTCATTAAAACTCTCTTTTGGTCCACGAATTACAGTTTCGGTTTCTGGTTTTTCGATATCTCTTCCTTTAATATTACGTGTATCTAAAGTCAGTGCCTCATTATAGTTAGAGTAGAATAGTGCTGTCTCCCCATTCAATATATTTTCAACTACTTGATTTAAGTCTGATATTTTTTCTGAATTAACTGTAGAAATAACTGATTTCTCTATAAAGCTTAAATCTAATTCTTTTTCTTCATAAGCTCTATTTCGATCTAAAAGTGGTTTTAAGATATTATCGTTTATCACTTTTTCATCTACAATATTACTTATATAAGCTACAAAAGCTTTATTTTTTTCTTCACCTTGAATATAAAACTCTTTAACAACTAAGTCATAATTTTTGTCTAAAACGTTTTCGATATCTTCTTTATTCCCTTTATAGTTTTTCTTTAATGGAATTTTTGTATTTTCTTCATGAACATTTTTCGATACACCTTTTCCTTTAAACAAGGCTCCTAACATTTGTAATCGTTTAACAATATATGAAAACATTAACTTCACCACTTTTATGTTAAAATAGGTTTACATATTTAGTTTATCCAGAGTAACTAAGATTATAATAAATTTAAATTATTTTAAGTTTTAATGTCTTAATATATTGAAGGAACTGTTGAATATATTATAGAATATAATTAAGGAGGTGGGATTTAAGGAATAAAAAATATATGAAGGAGGAATAAAGATGGGTAATATGATAAAAAGATTTTTTAGCGGCTATTTTGCCATTCCTTTTATTCAACGAATGGGTATTGCTTTTATTTTAGGAATTGTTGTTGGACTCATAGTTGGTGAACCAATTACAGTTATTGAACCGTTAGGAGACTTATTTCTTAGACTATTAATGATGGTTGTTATACCAATCATAATTTTTACCTTGATAACTGCAATGAAAAAATTAACACCTTCACAATTAGGAAGAGTTGGTGGCCAAACATTAGGACTTTATATTTTAACTACCGCAATAGCAATAATCATAGGTCTTACTTTAGCAAACGTTTTTAATCCTGGCTCAGGTCTTAGCCTTCCAGAAGATGCAGAGATGGACCCCGAAAAGGCTCCTAGCATAATCGATGTCTTCTTGAATTTAGTTCCAGAGAACGTCTTCGAAGCTATGGCTAATGCTGAGGTACTACAGGTTTTAGTATTTGCAATCATTTTTGGTATAGCACTTGCTTTTGTTAGGGAATCCGCTAGTGAAGAAATCAAAAAAGGTGTCGATATGATATTTAGTATTACTGAAACTGCTGCTGAAGCAATGTTTAAAATAGTAAGAGGAGTCATGGAATATGGTGTTATTGGGGTATTTGCTCTATTAGCTGTTACTTTTGGAGAAGCTGGACCTGAAGCACTTTATGAATTTGGAATCTTAATTGCAGCTTTTGTTGCAGCTGTATTAATTCACATGATTTTAATTTATGGTGTAGTTTTAAATGGTATTATTTTAAAGAAATCACCTATTAAAATTCTTAAAGGTTCAAAAGAAGCACTTTTAGCAGCTTTTGCTACTAGATCAAGCGCTAGTGTTTTACCAATTTCTATGAGAGCAGCAGATGAAAGCTTAAAAGTAGATGAAAAAATATATTCTTTTACTTTACCCTTAGGAGCTACTATAAATATGGATGGTACTGCAATGTATCAAGGGGTTGCAGCTATTTTTGCCGCAAACTTAGTTGGTGAGACACTTACTATGGCAGAACAGCTAACTATTGTTACAACAACAGTCTTAGCAAGTATTGGAACAGCTGGTGTTCCCGGTTCAGGTTTAATTATGTTATCTATGGTATTAACACAGTTAGGCCTACCATTAGGAGTTGTAGCATTCGTAGCAGGTGTTGATCCTATTTTAGATGCTTTTAGAACTATGAATAATATTGCAGGAGATCTTTCAGTAACAAGTGTAGTTGGTAAATTAAATAACAGTATAGATTTAGAAAGTGGTGTATGGACTGACTCAGAAAAGAATCAGTCAAGTAAATCAAAAGATATATAAAACTATTAATCCTGCCAGAGTTAAGATCTGGCAGGATTAATAGTTTTATAACTCCTTAATCTTGATAGCATTATTAGCCATTTAACCCTAAAGCTTCAGCTTCTTTTTGCATAGCCTTTATCGTTTCTTCAATTAGTTCATTAAGATCCATACCTAACATCTCTGCACCTCTTGAAATTACTTCCCTATCAACACCTGAAGCAAACTCTGTTTGTTTCCACTTCTTTTTAACAGATTTTGTTTTAACATCCATAATACTCTTACTTGGTCTCACAAGTGCAGTTGCAGTTATAAGACCAGTTAATTGATCAACAGTATACAATACTTTTTCCATAGTTTCTTTTGGTTCTACATCAGTACAAATCTTCCAACCATGGCTCTCAATTGCTCTTATGTACTCTTCTGGCCACTTTTCTTTTTCTAATAGTTCTCTAACTTTATGGCAATGCTGTTCAGGGTATAATTCATAATCTAAATCATGAATGAGGCCTATTGTTCCCCACTTTTGTACATCTTCATCGAACTTTTCTGCAAAGTGAACCAATGTTGCTTCTACAGCTAAAGCATGGTTAATCTGACGCTCGTCATTTACATATTTCCGTAAAAGTTCGTAAGCTTCAGCTCTAGTTGGAATATTATTTTCCATATGAACCACCTTTCTGTTATTTTTTTATATTTTAACATATTACTTTCCTACATTGATTAATTAAAAATTTACCCAAGAAAATTTCTAAATTGTGATACATATTATAAAAATTATGTTACAATGTCACCACATTTAGAAATTAGTGTAACATATATAGTAATCACTTTTTTGAGGAGGTTTTTTTAATGAAAAATGCACTTAATTATACAAATTCTTATTTTAAAAAAACACATTATAATTTACCAATAGCAACATTAGTAGAAACAGCTGTTGCTAGAGGTGAAGGTGTTCTCACTTCAAATGGCGCACTACGTGTAAAAACTGGTGAATATACCGGACGTTCTCCCAAAGACAAATTTATAGTAGACGAAGAATTAATAAATTCTAAAATTAATTGGGGAGAGATAAATAGATCTATTTCTGAAGAAAGTTTTGATCAACTATATTCTAAAGTTATGAAACATTTAAGTAATCGTGAAGTTTTTATATTTGATGGTAAAGCTGGTGCTGATTCTGACCACAGCCTTTCTTTACGTACTATAAACGAACGTGCCTGGCATAACCTTTTTGTTCAACAATTGTTCATTAAAGACAACAAAAAGTCTTCAACTCCGGAGTGGACTTTAATTAATGCACCTACATTCAAAGCTGATCCAAATGAAGATGGTACCAACTCAGAAGTATTTGTCATTGTATCATTTAAGAAAAAAACCGTATTAATTGGTGGTACCGAATATGCTGGTGAAATGAAAAAATCAATTTTTAGTGTATTAAACTACTTATTACCAGAAAAAAATGTTTTACCTATGCACTGTTCTGCTAATATTGGAAGCAATGGTAATGTTAGTCTATTTTTCGGCCTCTCTGGAACTGGTAAGACCACTTTATCTGCTGATCCGAATAGATTGTTAGTTGGTGATGATGAACATGGTTGGACTGAAAGAGGTATTTTCAATTTCGAAGGTGGCTGTTATGCAAAATGTATCGGGCTGAAAAAAGAACAGGAACCACAGATTTTTAATGCAATAAAGTTTGGTTCTATCCTTGAAAATGTTATATTAGATCCTAAAACAGCAACACCTGATTTTGAAGATAACACATTAACTGAAAATACAAGAGCAGCGTATCCCATTGAGCACATCCCTGGTGTTTTAGAAACTGGAATTGCAGGACACCCAAATGTAATCATATTTCTTACTGCTGATGCTTTTGGTGTCTTACCACCTGTTTCTAAATTATCTAAAGAACAGGCTATGTATCATTTCTTATCAGGTTATACTTCTAAATTGGCAGGAACAGAACGTGGTGTGACAAATCCAACAGCCACTTTCTCAGCTTGTTTTGGAGCACCTTTTATGCCACTTAAACCAGAAAAATATGCTGAAATGTTAGGAGAAAAAATTGAAAAGCATAATGTAAAAACTTATCTTGTAAATACTGGTTGGACTGGCGGACCATATGGTGAAGGTTCTCGAATTAAACTTTCTTACACTAGAGCCATGATTTCTGCAATACAAGATGGTAATATTGAAAATACATCCTACTCAAAAGATGAAATATTTAATGTTCAAATTCCAAATGAAGTCACTGGAGTACCTACAAATGTTCTAAGACCTCGAAAAACATGGGATGACCCAAATGAATATGACAATAAAGCACAAGAATTAGCAGAGCTATTTCAAGAAAACTTTAAACAATTTAATGTATCAAAAGATATCTACGAGGCCGGACCTAAAGCTTAAATTATCTAGCATCAACAGTTTTCTGTTGATGCTTTCTTTTTGTCTGATAAAATTAAAAGAAACAAAAGATTTTTTTGGGAAAGAAAAACGTAGAGAGTACTTTAACAGGGGTGATGTATATGTCTCCAACTTTTGAAAGTACATGTCCTTTAAATTGCTGGGACTTATGTGGACTTAATGTAACTGTTGAAAATAACAAAGTTATTGATATCAAAGGACAAAAAAATCACAGAATTACTAAAGGGTTTATTTGTCAAAAAGGAAAAAAGTTTGTAAAACGAATTTATGACTCTGATAGACTAACAAACCCTTTATTAAAAGGAAACGAGAGTTGGAATGAGATTTCCTGGGATAAAGCTATTAAGATTATTAGTTCTAAGCTTCAAGATTGCATCAATAATGATAGTAGATCTATCCTATTTTATTCTGACTCTGCTCATGGTGGTGTTTTAAAAAATTTAGAGTCACGATTTTTTAATGCATTAGGAAATGTAACCGTACCAAGGGGAACATTATGTTGGAGTGCTGGAATGAAAGCTCAAGATCTAGATTTTGGGTTAAGTGTAAGTCATGATTACAGTGATATTTTAAATTCTAATTTAGTACTTATATGGGGACGAAACCCCTCTGATACTTCTATTCACCAGATGTATTATATAAAACTAGCTCAAAAGAACGGAACGAAGGTAATAGTTATTGACCCTAGAAAAACAAGGACTGCTAAACAAGCAGATGAATATATTTCCTTAAAACCCGGGACTGATGGTGCTCTAGCTCTTGCTATGGCTAACCATATAATTACAAATAATTACCATGATAACAAATTCATTTCTAGATATGTTAAAGGATTTAAAACTTTTAAAAAGCATATTGAAAAATACACTCCTAAATGGGCCTCTAAAGAAACAGGAATTGATGAAAACAAAATTAAAGAATTAGCTTATGAATATGCGAATCTCGGTTCATCATCAATTTTAATTGGTTATGGTATACAACGTTATACTAATAGTGCTAACACAGTTAGGTCTATCGATTCTCTTGCCGCTATCACAGGTAACATAGGTATCCCAGGTGGTGGAGCTAATTATGCAAATAAACAGGTAACTAATTTTATTGATATCCCACTGTTAACCTGGTAGTCATCTTAATAGGAATCACCGAACATTTTCTAAAGGACGCTTAGCTGAATTTATTCTTAAAGAAGATAATCCACCGATTGATTTAATGTTTGTAACTAGAGGGAACCCTTTTTTACAAGCTCCTGATACTAATAAAGTGTACCAAGCTTTTAAAAGAGTTAACTTTAAAATAGTAGTTGATATGTTTATGACAGATACTGCTAAAAATGCTGACCTTATACTTCCATGTACTAGTTTTCTTGAGGAGGAAGATATATATATAACTTCTATGGGGCACAACTATGTTTCTTATGGATCTAAAGTAATCAATAATTTAAATAATACAAAAAGTGATCGTGAAATATTTAATTTACTTGCTAATGAAATGAATTTAAAAGAGTTCCCTATTAAAGATTCTAATGAATGGCTAAAAGATGCTATTAAACCATTAGAACATCAGAAAGGATTAACATTTAGTATGATAAAAGAAGAACCATACCCTTTACCTGAAGCACCATTACAATCATGGAAAGATAAAAAATTCTTAACTCCAAGTGGTAAGTTCGAATTATATTCAGAAAAAGCTAAAGAAGAAGGGATTAGTCCTTTAGCTGAATATTTAACTCCATTTAAAGATTTTCAGACTGAATATGATTTACATTTTCTAACCCCACATTACAAGGGATCTTTACATTCACAACATTTTAAAGATAAAGAACAAAATTCACTTGGCATAGCATACATTAATCCTAAAACAGCAAACGATAAACAAATTTCAGAAAACGATATAGTAACTCTAATCTCCCCTGCTGGCTCTCTTTCAGTACAGATAAAATTTGAAGAGACTTTACGAGAAGATAGTGTTTATATGTATGAAGGACAATGGATAAACAAAGGCGGAAGTGTCAATACTTTAGTTGTAGATAATATATCTGATGCTGGAGATCAAGCCGCTCTCTATGAAACTAAAATTAAGATAGAAAAAGTATAATAAAACCGTGGTTACACCACGGTTTTATTTGATAAATTAAGTTAGGTGGTTCTATGATACCTTTAAAAGATAATATTAGATCAAAAAGTTTTCCTTTAGTAACAATTACCTTAATAATCTTTAATGTGCTTATATATATCTATCAAAGTACTTTAACAACAGAAAATCTTCACTTCCTTGTAACTAGTTTAGGATTTATCCCACAAAGAATTGTATTAGAAGAAATAATAAATAACTCCTCTATATATCCACTAATTACTTTTTTAACTTCAGCTTTTTTACATGGTAATTTTATTCATTTAGCTAGTAATATGTTATACCTTTGGATATTTGGTGATAACATCGAAGATAAGCTTGGTAAGTTTTGGTTTATAGTCTTTTATCTATTAGCAGCTATCATAGGTAATATAGCACATTTAATGAGTGAACCAACTTCAGCTTTACCTGCTATAGGAGCTAGTGGTGCTGTAGCAGGTGTTTTAGGTGCTTACTTTATATATTACCCTTATTCAAAAGTGCTAACGTTAGTTCCAATAGGAATTTTTTTCACAATTTTTCATATCCCAGCTGTTATTTTTTTAGGAGTATGGATATTACTTCAAAGTATAAATGCTATTGCTCCATTAGCTGGTGAAGCAGTTTCAATAGCTTGGTGGGCGCATATTGGAGGTTTTTTACTAGGTGTGGTATATGCAATTGGTAATCGCTAGTATACTGTATATTCCATAAACCGTCCAGTAGTTTTAGCTATTTCAGTACCTAGTAGTTTTTTTACTAAATAAAATGACATATTTATACCAGCAGAGATTCCACCAGAGGTAATAATATTTTCTTATCAACAAATTTTTGATCTTTAATCACCGTTATTTCATCAAAACTTTCAAGCTGATCAAAGCTTTTATGATGTGTTGGGGCCTTTTTTCCATTCAATAATCCTGAATTTGCTAATAATAAAGCACCAATACAAACAGATGTTGTAACAATCGTGTTTTGATTTTTCGTTCTATTAAAGTCTAATTTTTTCATTATTTAATTGTTCTCTAACCCCTAGTCCCCCAGGTACAACTAAAATATCATAGTTGTTATTAGTGTCAAAACTCTTATCTGGTTGTACTTGTAATCCATGTCTACAGTTAACTTTTTCATTAGATTCTGCTATTGTTTCTACATTAAAAGGTGTCATCCGTAGTATCATAAGATTGTCCTTTAAAACGAATCACAGAAAACTCCTCGTAAAGACCCGCAAAATCTAACACTTCAACATCATCGAAAATTAATATACCTACATTGTATTGTTTCAAAAGATCACCACCATTAATAGTTATTTTAAACTAACTTATCATAATTTGATCAAAATGAAAATTCTTTAATTATATCTGAAGGAAAAATTCAATTATTGAAGAAGATAATATGAAAATATAACTAGGGGTGTCCATTTTGAGACTAATTATTCTGATAATTATGATCTTATTAATTTGGTCTGTTGACAAAATAATATATACAAAGCTTAAAAAAATGATAAACATAGAATTAATAGAAAGGAAAAATTGTAGTTTTATAGAATGATTTAAGTAAGGATTTTAAACGGCAGAGTAGGTATCATGCGTAAAGTGCTAAGAGATGGGATGTTGCTCTTAGACGAAGGGAAGTCACCTGCGATATGATATCGCATCCGCTGTCACAATAAAGAGTGAAGGAACACCTCCTTCTTTCTTGTTGTGGCCCTCTGCCATCAACAAAGAAAGAAAGGAGGTGTTTTTATGTCTAATAAGAATCAAATATTAAATCTTAATTTTTCAAGTAAACAACTTGCTACTGCAGGATTATTAGTAGCTATGGAGATAATTTTTACACGGTTCTTTTCGGTTATGATTCCAATAGGAGGAATTGGTGGTATCCGTTTAGGTTTAGGCCCTGTTCCAATTATTATATCTGGACTTTTATTTGGTCCTGTTCTTGGAGGATTTGTTGGTGGAGGCGCCAATATCCTAGGGTTTTGGATGAATACTTATGGTGTTGCATTTCCTAACCCTTTGATCTTTTTGGCTACAGTTATGTATGGTGTTTTACCACCTTTAATACTAAAGTTTTTAAAATCTAGTCAACCACCGTCAAGAGTACATATGTGTATAGCAATCTTAATCACACAACTTGTAAGCTCAATTTTCTTAACAACTTATGGTCTACAATTCATATATGGTGTTCCATTTATCTCTATACTACCACCAAGAATATTATCTAATTTTGTGTTAATACCCGGATATAGTATTATTTGTACCTTTATTTATACTAAGATTTATCAATCACCAGCGGTTAAAACAATTCAGAATAACCCGTAAAAGCAGGGGAGCTCCCTTGCTTTTACATACCTATATAAAGAAGAATATTAAATAAATATCCAGCAAAGATTGCTACAACTATCACTGTAATTATATAAGTTATTAATAATTTCTTTTTAAATATAGAATTTAACATAGTAAGTTCTGGTAAACTAGCTCCTGTTCCACCAATTACTAAAGCTATAACTGCACCAACATTCATTCCATGATCTATTAAAACAGAGCTAATTGGTAAAATTGTTGCTTCTCTTACATACATTGGAATACCAATAATAGATGCTATTGGTATAGATAATAAATTATCTGGACCTGCAATGTTAACTATTAACTCTTGTGGCACAAAACCATAAATAAAGGCACCGACGCTAGCTCCTAATATTAAAAAAACAAAAACTTGCCTAAATAGGCTACCAGCAAAATAACTAGCATTTTTAAGTCTTGGAAGTATTCGCTCAAAAAAAGAGCCTTCTAAGTCAGCTGCTTCACTTCCCTCACAGTCTTTAACTACTTTAACTTGTTTAAGCTCTTTTTCAAATCCAAACTTTTCTAAAAACATTCCTATTATAACTGATAGAGGAAATAAAATAACCCAATAAACTACTGTTATTTCTACACCAAATAATGCTAACATCAGGAATATAACAATTGGATTTAAAAGTGGTGATGCAAAGAAAAAACTCATTGTGATTCCAAAGGGAACTCCACTTTTTAATAAACCTAATGTAATTGGTATAGTTGAACAAGTACAAAAAGGTGTTAATGATCCGAAAAACGCCCCTATTATATTACCAAAAATACCTAATCGTTTATTATCTAAGTAATTTTTTATTTTATCTGGATTTACGTATTCCTGTAATAAACCTACTAAAAAACTAATTACAACAAAGAGTAATATAAGTTCTCCTAATAGATAAGCAAAAAAATCAGCTACTTCAATTAAATATTCAGTATCAAACATGTAAGTTACCCCTTTCAAACTCTTTACTGGTTTTCTGCCTCTTCTTTTTCATCGTTATTTACTTGTTGTGATTCATCTGACTCAATCCTAACTCCACAACACCCTTCTTTCTTTCCGCTGCTCAAAAGATTACTAAGTAAGCTCTTTATTTTGCTCATATTCTCTCTCCTTTCAGTTTATATTTACCCTCAATATATTGACCCACTATATATTATGGCAAAATTATCTATAAGTGTCAATTAATAAAAAACCTATGTATTTATAAGCTAGAATCTTCTTTTATTATTCGATCAAGAAAAGGTAATATATCATCCCAAGCTTCCTTTGCTTGATAGTATGCTGTTTCTCCTAATTCAGTTAAATAATATACTTTTCGTTCTCTATTATTAACAACAGAAGTTTTAACTTCTGCATAACCCTCTTCACATAGTTCTTTTAATATCGGATAAACTGATCCATAAGTCGGTGTACAACATCCTTCTGTAAACTGTTTTATTTCATTTAATATACCATAACCATGTAATGGGTTTGTTTTTAAAGTTCTAAGAATCAGAAACTTAATAACAGCCATATTAATTAATGATTTCCAATAATCCTTTTTAATAAGTTTCATTTTTAATTTCCTCCAATTAACTATTTAGTTATAATATAATAGAAAACCAGGCGCTTTTACCTGGTTTTAATCTAAAATTTCCTCTATGACTACCTTATCTTCTTTATCAATCTCATCAATTCTCACTGATACTATCTCGGTCTTAGAGGTAGGTAAGTTTTTACCTATATAATCTGCTCTAATAGGTAGTTCACGGTGACCCCGATCAACCATTACTGCTAACTGTATACTTTTAGGGCGTCCAATGTCTACAAGGGCATCTAAAGCCGCTCTTGCAGTTCTTCCGGTATATAACACATCATCTACTAAAATTACTTTCTTATCTTCTATTGAAAATGGTATTTCATTGTTATTAACTACAGGTTGATCAGCTACTGTTGAAAGATCATCTCTGTAAAGAGTAATATCTAAGTTAGCAGTTGGCACCTTGTCTCCCTCAATTTTTTCAATTGATTCTTTTAAGCGCTCTGCGAGGGGTACACCTCTCGTTTTAATACCGATTAAAGCTAGATCACTAGTCCCCTTGTTTTTTTCAATAATTTCATGGGAAATCCTTGTTAAAGTTCGCCTTATCTTATCTTGATCCATTATTACAGCTTTTTCTTTTACATTCAATTAGCTCACCTCCGAATTTATCTATATCCTTTTTCTTTTACGAGAAATCAATAGTTACCAGAATTATCATTATAATTCAGGTAACTCCATAGATTCATTGTAATCATAATAAGTTTGTTCTAATCTAATTTCTGTTTCTAATACTGACCCAAGTTGAGTCATTTCTCTTTCATCAGTTTCTTCTGCTATACTTTCCATATCAAAAGTTTGAGTCACATCTATATCACTAAACACAATTTTTTCTTTCTGTGCATCAATTACTAATAATAACTCCATATCGGTTTTTAAATTATTAATTAAGCTATCTACAATGGAATCATCAACTTCAGGCATATGTTGTTCTTCAAACTCTTCTAAAGTCAGGTCCATAACCTTATCAGGATCAGGCATTATTTCAAATGTCTCATAACCATTTTCATATCCGTCAAGATTTTCAATTTTTTTAATCTCTGCATTTTCCACTAGAAGTGAATAATCGTCATATAAATCCATTTCTAATTGTTCTTGCATTTCCTTAATCTCATTTTTATTTGTAGTAGGTGATGTAGTTTCAACCTTTATATTACCATCCTTATTCAAAAGTGCACCTTCAACCTCTTGACCCATAGTACTCATTGTCATATCTAAATAATAATTATTTTTTCCTAAATACTTCATATCAGATTCATAAGACATAACAACATCCATAATATTCATATCCATATGAATGTCAGAACGATAACTATCAGCTTTTTCTAGGTTTTTAATCCCTATTTCTAGTAGTTCTTCTCCAGTATGATTTGCTTCATCCTCACATCCATAAACAAATAAAAAAAGGAACAAGGTAAGTAATAACATAAAAATTTTTTTCAAAGTAATTCCCCCTCTTATATTATAACCAAATCTAACTAATATGTTCTACATAATATGTATATGTCCTTCAAAAAAAAGTGCCTTCTAATCACACTAGAAGGCACTTTTTTAACTTATTCTGTTACAAGTTCTAATTCTACTGGAATATATTCATCAATTTCTTCATCTGTCAAGAAGTCAGATGAAACCTCTACCCCCATAGAACCTATTAATTCTGGTTGTTGAGCTACTGTAGCCGCCATACTTCCTTCAGAAACAGCTTCTCTTGCATCATCAGTAGCATCAAATCCTACTACCATAATATCTCTTCCGGAATCTTCGATTGCACGAAGTGCCCCTAATGCCATTTCATCATTGTGAGCAAAAACAGCATCGATCTCCTCTTCAGCTTGTAATATGTTTTCCATAACACTAAGACCTTCTTGTCGGTTAAAATTAGCTGTTTGTGATGCTATTACTTCAAGATCACTATCATCGATAGCATTATTAAACCCTTCACCTCTATCTCTTGTGGCAGAAGCTCCTGGTACACCTTCTAATTCAACTACTTTACCTTCATTATCAAGCTCATCTACAATAAAATCTCCTGCCATTTCTCCGCCAGCTACATTATCTGAAGCAACGTGAGAAACTACTTCTCCACCTTCTGAACTTCTATCTAACGTTACCACTGGAATATCTGCATCATTAGCTATAGTAACAGCACTTTCTACTGCCTCACTATCTACAGGATTAATTAAGATTAAAGACACTTCTTGTTGTACTAAATCTTCTACATTTGAAAGTTCCTGAGATGAATCATCCTGAGAGTCTAATACAGTAAGGTCATATCCCATATCTTCTGCTTCTTCTTCTACTCCTTCTTCTAATGAAACAAAGAATGGATTATTAAGTGTTGATACCACTAAACCGATTGTTTCTTTGTCCTCATCACCTTCTGCTGGCGCATCTCCACATCCTACGAAGATTGCTAACATAAGTGATATTAGCCCTCCTACAACTAATACTTTTTTAATGTTACTCATAATAATAACCCCCTAATTAATTTTTTATAAAGAAGCTGATTAATCAGCTTTCTTTCGATCTAATAAAACAGCTATTAAAATAACAGAACCTCGAACAACTAACTGATAGTATGAAGAAACGTTAAGAAGGTTTAGACCATTATTTAAAACCCCAATGATCATTGCACCTATAAAGGTTCCTAAAACACCACCCATTCCACCAGCTAGGCTTGTACCACCTATTACAACTGCTGCAATAGCATCTAACTCAGCACCATCTCCTGCTGTTGGTGGCGCTGATCCAAGTCTTGAAATTTCAATCATAGCACTTAAGGCTGCAGTAAATCCTGATAAGGAATACGCAAACAGCTTAACTTTATCAGTATTTATGCCAGTCAATTTAGCAGCATGTTCATTACTACCAGTAGCATAAATATACCTACCTGTTCTCGTTTGGGTTAAAACATAATAAGCTAGTAAGAAAACAACGATTGTAATAATAACCGGAACAGGTATTATTCCAATCATTCCACGACCTATGAAATGAAAACCTTCACCCAAACCACTTATAGGTCGCCCATCACTTATAACTAATGCACCACCTCGAGCAATTGTCATCATAGCTAATGTTGCTATAAATGGTGGAACTTTTCCTTTAGTTATAATTAGTCCATTAAAAAAGCCTAATGCACTCCCAGCTATTAGACCAATAAAAATTGCTATAGGAGCTGGTAGACCTAATTGTGCAACTGTTGCAGCACTAACACCAGAAAAAGCTAATACTGAACCAACTGATAGATCAATTCCACCAGTTAAAATAACAAACGTTAGCCCTACACCCATAATTGCATTTAAGGAAGTTTGTCTTAATACATTAAATAAGTTAGATATTGTTAAAAATCTTGGAGTTAAAAGCGCAAGAACAAGGCATATTAAAACCAACCCTATTAAAGACCTTAATTTAAACAACTTACTTTTTACATCATCTTTTTTTAAAGTATCTACAATATGTTTAAGTTTAGTCTTCAAGGTATTCAAATAATCCCTCCTAAGCATTCACAGCTTTTTCCATTATTTTTTCTTGTGTTGCATCCTGATGTGAAAACTCACCAGTTACTCTGCCATCGTGCATGACAAGGATTCTATCACTAATACCCATTACTTCAGGTAATTCTGAAGATACCATTATTATTACTACATCTTTTGCTTTAAGTTCATTAATTAAATTATATAATTCTACTTTTGCTCCTACATCAACACCTCTAGTAGGCTCGTCTAAAATTAGAACTTTTGGGTCGGTCATTAACCATTTACCAAATACTAATTTCTGCTGATTTCCACCGCTTAGATTATTTACTTTCTGATTCATATGAGGGGTTTTAACAGTTAATTTCTCAATATATTCATTTACCTTGGTTCTTTCTGATTTTTTATCAATCTTACCTAATGAAGTTGAGAAAAAGTCTAAAGACGCTAGTGTCATATTTCTATAAACTTCGTGTTCTAAAAATAAGCCTTCTGATTTTCTATTTTCAGATAAATAAGCAATCCCTCTCTTAATAGCATCCTTAGGAGAATTTAGTTTGGCTTTCGAACCATCAAGTAATATAGTTCCATCACTGGGATAAACACCAAATATAGTTTTACATAGCTCAGTTCGTCCTGATCCCATCAATCCAAATATACCTAAAACTTCTCCTTTTTTAGCTTCTAAGTTTATATTATAAACTAATCCTGATGAACTTACATTTTGTAATTCTAATACAGTTTCTTTTGGTATTGGCTCTTTCCATGGAAACTTATTTTCTACATCTCTACCAACCATCATTTGAATTAATTCTTCTGTATTCGTCTCAGACACTTTTTTTGTATCTACATATGACCCATCTCTTAAAACTTGAACTCTATCACAAATTTCAAATATTTCTTCTAACTTATGACTTATATATATAATACCTTTACCAGATGTTTTAAGAGATCTAATAACTTTAAATAGGGATTCTATTTCTTGAGGAGTTAAGGCATCAGTAGGTTCATCCATAATAATAATGTCACAATTCATAGATAATATTCTAGCTATTTCAACCATCTGTTGAACAGCTATACTATACTCTTTAACAGGACGAGTAACATCAACATTTCTAATCCCTAACTCTAATAAAAGTTGTTCACTTTCTTTATTTAAGGCTTTCCAATCAATTTTTTTAAAAAATGAATGCAACTTTTCTCTACCTAAAAAAATATTTTCTGTAACAGAAAGATGAGGTACTAAGCTTAACTCTTGATGAATAATTCCAATACCATTTTCCATAGCAGTTTGAGGGGAATCTATCTTAAGTTTTCTTCCCCTAACCTCTAAACTTCCTTCATCTTCACTATATACACCACTTAATATTTTCATAAGTGTTGATTTACCTGCACCATTTTCCCCTAATAAAGCTAAAACTTCACTATCATTAAGTTCTAGGTCTACATTATCTAATGCTTTAACTCCTGGAAAGGTTTTTGTTATGCCTTTCATATTTAAAAGAGACATTAAAACACCACTCCGGATTTTAAAATTATATTAGAAAACGGTGTATACTCTCCAGTTCTGATAACTGCCTTTGATTTATTAGATTCAATCTTAAAACTATGATGTGTAACTTCTTTTATTTTAATTTCTGGGTTATGTTTTTTTAAAATTGCTACAATTTCTTCATACAGTTCTTGATTACTTTCTTTAGTTTCACTTGCAAGGGTCACTTCTTCAACTACTAACTCAGATAATACTACATCTAAGGTTTCTAAAAATTTAGGTATTCCTTCTTTTAAAGCAAGATCTATTCTTTCTACATCTTGGTTTATTGGCAGACCTGCATCTGCTATAGTAAGCTTGTCCGTATGTCCCATCTCTGCAATTGTGCGTGAAATTTTACTATTTAATAATGGTGTTTTTTTCATGTTATATTTCCCCTTTCTCTAGATACATCTCGACCTGATTTGCTGTTGGTAGTGAACTTTGAGCTCCTTCTTTTATAACAGTAAGAGCAGATACAGCTGAAGCATATTGTAAAGCCTCTTTGATACTCTTACCCCTCCAAATACCAAAGGTAAGTCCGGCCGTAAAACTATCTCCAGCTGCCGTAGTATCTATTGCATTAACATTAAAACTTTCTATAAAAGTATAACTTGTTTTATCTATATGAAGCGCTCCTTTAGAACCTAAAGTCACTACTACATTTTGTACCCCTAAATCAATTAATGATCTAGATGCTGTAATTAAATCATCATCTGTTTTAATCTCTCTTCCGGAAATAATAGAAAGTTCAGTTTGATTTGGTGTTAATAAATAAACTTTTTCTAAAAGTTCATTAGGTAGAGTAAGACCAGGTGCAGGGTTTAATACTACTTTTGTCCCGACATCAAAAGCAAGCTCAATACCTTTTGTTACTATATCCAAAGGGGTTTCTAGTTGTGTGAGTAAAAAATCAGATTCTCTTATATCTTTTTTGAAATTATCTACCCACTTCAAATCAACTTTACTATTAGCACCAGAATAAACTAATATAGTATTATTTCCTTTACTATCTACCGTGATAAATGCATTTCCTGTATTTATATCAGTCATCTGTTTAACCCCAGAGATATCAATACTCTCTTTTTGTAAACTTTCTAATAAACTATCACCTAAATCATCATCTCCAACAGCACCAATCATCTTAACATCACTACCTAGTCTAGCAGCTGCTACAGCTTGATTAGCACCTTTCCCCCCTGGAAATTTAGCATTATCCTCTGCAAGTAAAGTTTCTCCTTCTTTAGGTAATCGAGAAACATAATAAACAAAGTCCATATTCAAACTACCTAGTACAGATAGTTTCATATCATCACCTCCTAAAAGTTACTGAGTCTCGAACAATTAGCTTTGGTTCTAATTCATGTTCTTTTTTAGGTATTTCTTTATCCTCGATTTGATTGATTAAAAGTTCTGTTGCAAGCTCCCCCATTCTATAAGATGGTTGTGCTATAGTAGTTAAAGCAGGATCTACAAACCGTGATATTTGAATATTATCAAATCCTATTACAGAAATATCCTCCGGCACTCTTAAGCCATGATTTTTTATTTCTCTCATTGCTCCAACTGCCATCAAATCATTAGCAGATATAATCGCCGTTATCTCAGGGTCTCTATTAAGTAATTCCTTAACTGCTTTTTCACCAGTCTCAACTTTATAGTCACCATAATATATCCACTCTGATTTAGTTTCTAATCCATTTTCTTCCACAGAACTTCTGTATCCTTTTAATCTTTCTTTTGCAGTAACAGACGTCTCAGGCCCTGAAATGAAACCAATTTTTTTATGGTCTTTTTCTACTAGATAATTCACACCTAACAATAGACCATTATAACCATGTGTATAGACCTTAGGTATTCTTATATCACCCGTTATACCTCTATCAAGTAAAACTAATGGGGATTTTATTTTACTTAATAGGTCTTCATGTTTTAAAGTGGATTCAGTAGAACTTGTGAAAATGATTCCATCTACACATTTTTCTTTGAGAATATCTAAATATAATTGTTCCTTATCTAAATTATCATCTGTATTACACAAAATCATATTATATCCCATTTTATTTGCTGTGTCTTCGATTGCTCTTACAATTTGAGGAAAAAAAGGGTTTGTAATATCAGGTATAATCAATCCTATAGTTTTAGTACGTTTTGTAATTAAACCTCTTGCTAAATAATTAGGTTTATAATCAAGTTCTCTGGCTGTTTCTAATATTTTTTCTTTAGTCTCTTTTTTAATACCCACTTCTTTATTATTAAGTACCTGGGAAACAGCAGTTATTGACACCCCTACTCTAGAAGCAATATCTTTAATAGTAGTCATAAAAAACCCCTTTAACTAAAACGTTTTAGTAAAACCTTTTAGTTGTAGTTTATATTATAATTTATTCTCCGTCAAATAGTTAATTGAAAATTATGAGTCTAAATTTTAGTTATTTTTACCATAGCGTAAACTAAACTATTTCGCCTGATTGTGTATAGAGATCATGCTATTCAAGATGTAGTAAACTAAAAAAAATGATACTATTTATGTTGAAAAGCTGGTTATGCTCCGAATAATATCGGGCGGAATTTAAAAAAGGGATTGACCTAATTATTAGGTCAATCCCTTTTTTAAAAGATTATACTATACCAAGTTTTGTGGATTAATGGCCTCTTTAACTTCTTCTGTTAGTAACCCTTTCTCTTGAAGTACTTCATATAAGGTTTTGTTTTCTTGGTCTGCTTTCATTCCTATTTGAGACGCCATATCATAACCTAATGTAGGGCTTAATCCTGTCACTAATGAAAGACTTTCATCCATCCATTTGTTACATATTTCATCATTTACTTGTATACCAGAAATGCATTTTACCACAAGTGTATCAATAGCATTTGTTAGTAGTTCAATAGAATGAAGAAGTGTATAAGCAATCATTGGCATCATAACATTTATTTCTAATTGACTAGCTTTAGCAGCAGATGAAATAGCTGCTTCAAAACCGATAATTTGACAACACACCATATGAGTCATTTCAAGTATAGCTGGGTTAACTTTTCCAGGCATTATTGTAGACCCTGGTTGAACAGCAGGAAGTGTAATCTCATATAAACCTGTTCTAGGACCAGAACTAAGTAAACGTAAATCACTAGTAATTTTAATGAGATGAACTGCTAACTCTTTTAAAGTCTGCATACACCGAATTGGACCATTCATATTTTGCATAAATGAAAACATATTAACAGGTTCTCGAAAAGGTAAGTTTGTTCTGTTTCTAACTTCTTTAATAACTTTAGGTATATAATTAGAAGGTAAATTAATTTTAGTTCCTACAGCATTACCACCTAAACCAATTTCAGATAATTCATCCAATCTCTCTTCAAGCTGATAATAAATCATACGAATTGTTTCACTAAAACCTGAAAACTCATGTCCAAGTCGTATAGGTACCCCATCATGTAAATGGGTACGTCCTGCTTTAAGAACAGGCATAAATTGTTCAGCTTTTTTTCTAGTTCTTGTTGTAGCTGAAAAAGTATTGGAAGTAAACCATTAGTAATAGATTCAACAGCAGCTATATTTAGAGCTGAAGGAAAAGTGTCGTTTGTTGATTGCGACATATTTACATGATCATTAGCTTTTATATTTTGTCTTCCCTCGGTTATTTCAAAAGCACGATTTGCAATCACTTCATTAGCATTCATGTTTTGAGAGGTCCCTGCTCCTGCTTGATAAACATCTACCACAAAATGATCATCGAATCTTCCATCAATTACTTCCTCACAGGCTTTAATAATTGCTCGCCCTATATCAGTAGATAATACATCTAGCTCCATATTGACAGTTGCAGCTGAAGCTTTAATTATTCCTTGAGCTCTAATAAAAGATCTCGGCAGTGTGATTTCGCTTATTTGAAAGTTATCTACTGCCCTTTGTGTTTGTGGCCCATAATAAGCTAATTTAGGAATCATTATGTTACCTAAAGGATCACTTTCCATACGATGTTGTTTGTTAAAATCCATGGTTGTCTCCTTTCCTATCAATAAATATCATTTATAGTATTTCCTTTTTAGATTTGACTAATCACAGTGATTAATAAATGTAGTCAATGTTAGCTCTAAAAAACCTTTAAAGCTTGTGATAGATTTTAAAAAAAAGATAGGATCAACCATAGTTTTATTATAGACAATCGATATAGAAAAGATTGACATCTAGCTTACATAATTAAATTGATAATTGACTCATTACTTTCTTGGTTTCTTAGGCATCTGATGTAGTGGGAGTCCTGTTATATCTAAAGCAGCTTCCCATAAAGTCTCACTTAACGTAGGATGAGGATGGATTAAATCCACAAGATCGTTAATCTTCAACTTATTTTTTACAGCCAATGTCCCTTCTTGAATTAAGTCAGACGCATTAGGTCCTAGTATATGAACACCAAGTACTTCTCCAGATTCCTTATGAGAGATAATTTTTACTTGACCTTCAACTTTTCCAGCAGCAAGAGCTTTTCCATTAGCCCCAAAAGGAAACCGCCCTACTAAATATGGGATTTCTTGTTCTTTTAAAGAACTTTCATTTTCACCCACTGAAGCAGCTTCTATAGTAGTGAATACACAACCAGGGACAGCTCTATCATCATACTTATATTCTTTACCCATAGCATTTTCTGCTGCTATGATTCCTTGGTGATTTGCTACATGGGCTAACATAGAACTATTACTCGCAACATCACCTATTGCATATATTCCATCAAAACTTGTTTCCATTTTTTCATTAACAATAATCCCGTCTTTATTAGTCTTAAGATCTAGTTCATCTAACCCTTCAAAATTAGGTATTCTTCCCCTAGATACCAAGACTTTATCAGCAGTTATTTCCTCTAATTTTTCTTTGCGTTTTATTTGAACAGTTACACCCTCGCTATTTTCCTGATCCTCTATTTTAGACACTTGACTTTTAGTAAGAACATTGACTCCCGATTTTTTAAGCATACTAAATAATCTTTGAGCAATATCATCATCTAGTGGAGACAGATAAGGTGTACGCTTAATTAAGGTAACATTTACTCCAAAATTAGCCATAATTCCGGCAAGCTCAACACCAGTTACTCCACCACCAATTACAACTAAATCATTCACTAACTCTTTAGAATCCAATATCTCATCTGTCCCGATAACATTTGGATGTTCTATACCAGGTATATCTGGTATAGATGGTTTTGATCCAGTTGCGATTATAACTCTTTTAGCGGCTATTTCTTTTGTGGACCCATCATTTAAAGATATTACAGCACGTTTGTCTGGTTTAAGGCTACACTTACCATAGATGGTCTTCACATTATTTTTCTTTAGTAATTTTTCTACACTATTTTTTAATTGTTCAATAACTTTATCTTTTCTTTCTTGAACACGATCATAGTTCAGTGATATATTAGAAACTTCAAAACCAAACTCCTCACCTTTCTTAGCATCAGTATATTTCTCTGCACTCTGATGAAGAGTTTTTGTTGGTATACACCCTCGGTTTAGACATGTCCCACCAAGTTCGTTTTTCTCTACCATAATTACACTAGCACCTAATTGGGCACCCCTAAGGGCTGCAACATATCCTCCGGGACCACTCCCGATGACTAAGAGGTCTACATGTTCCATTTTATTTAAACACCTCCATCTAAAACTTTTAAATACTGCCCACCTTAAGGTGGGCAGTATTATTAAATGTAATTACTCTTCAGGATACCATCTTACTACTGGTTTTCTTGCAGCAGAAGCTTCATCTAATCGACCAATAGGAGCAGTATGAGGTGCATTTTTCACTATATCGGGGTCTGTTTTTAGTTCTTCTGCAATTGTTTTCATTACCTCTATATAATCGTCAAGAGATTCTTTAGATTCTGTTTCTGTAGGTTCGATCATCATTGCTTCTTCTACAATCAATGGAAAGTAAACCATTGATGGATGAATTCCGTAATCTAAATGTCTTTTTGAAATATCCATAGTTGTTACACCATACCGTTTCTTTTGTTTATTTCCACTTAACACAAATTCATGTTTACATGGTTGTTGATCATGGTCTAACTGATATGTGTCTTTTAAGTTATCTCTTAAATAGTTAGCGTTTAAAACAGCATTTTCACTTACTTTCTTTAACCCTTCTCCACCCATATATCGCATATAAGAATAAGCTTTAATAATTACATTGATGTTACCATAATAACCATGAACTTTACCAATAGTATTAGGCACATCATAATCTAGAACAAACTTATCATCCTTTTTCTTAATATCTGGTACTGGTAAAAAAGGTTCTAGATCTTTTTTCACTGCTATAGGTCCACTACCAGGTCCTCCTCCTCCGTGAGGAGCAGAAAAAGTTTTATGAAGATTCAGATGAACTACATCAAATCCCATATCCCCAGGTCTTGCATATCCCTGAATTGCATTTAAGTTAGCACCATCATAATATAATAGACCACCTACTTCATGTACGGCTCTTGCTATTTCACTAATTTCTACTTCAAATAAACCAAGTGTATTAGGGTTTGTAAGCATTATACCTGCAACATCTTCATTTAAATGTGCTTTTAGATCATCAACATCTACTAACCCTTTATCATTAGACTTAATCTCAACCAATTCAAACCCAGCCATTGCGGCACTAGCTGGATTTGTCCCGTGAGCAGAATCAGGACACAATATTTTAGTACGGGTTTCACCTTTTGATTCTAAATATGCCTTCATTACTAATAACCCTGTTAATTCTCCATGGGAACCAGCAGCTGGCTGAAAAGTCACTCGATCCATTCCTGTAATTTCATTTATCCATTTTTCAGCATTATAAAGTAGCTCTAATGTACCTTGCACTTGATCTTCAGATTGATAAGGATGAACATTAGTAAATCCAGGCAAAGAAGCAATATCTTCATTAACCTTTGGATTATATTTCATAGTACAAGACCCCAGTGGGTAGAATCCTCTGTCAACATGATGATTTTTAATT
Source organism: Natranaerobius trueperi (assembly GCF_002216005.1). Taxonomy (NCBI): domain Bacteria; kingdom Bacillati; phylum Bacillota; class Clostridia; order Natranaerobiales; family Natranaerobiaceae; genus Natranaerobius; species Natranaerobius trueperi. The sequence goes on along the minus strand of NZ_NIQC01000029.1, from coordinate 5,350 downwards.
GACAGTTCAATGTAATGTCGTATCGCTTCATTTTCTGTGACTTCAGGTAATTTTGGTAGTTGAGTCCTTATTTTTTCACTTGGTAATAATTCTTCAAGATCTTTTTCTGGTACGTCACAGTCAGGAAGAGAGAATCCTTGTCTATCACTTCCTCCTAATTCAAAGACAAGAGCAGTTTGTTTTTTCATTTAATCCCCTCCAATTCGTGTACCAATCTGTCAATTTCTTGCTTAGTTCTATTTTCAGTTACACAAAGCAACATATGATTTTCCAGTTCAGGATAAAAACGTCCTAAATCAAGCCCACCAACTATTTGCTTATCCAATAATTTGTTATTCAATTCACTTGGAGGCATAGGTGTTTTTATAACAAATTCCTTAAATGATGGTTGGTCGAAGGCAAGTTCATATCCTTCAAGTAATTTGATTTTATCTTTTAAGTAGTTAGATTTTTGAATACATAGGTTAGCAACTTCATTTAGACCTTTTGGTCCCATTAATGTGAGGTAAATACCAGCGGCGAGAGCGTTCAAAGCTTGATTTGTGCAAATATTAGAGGTAGCTTTTTCTCTGCGGATATGTTGTTCTCTAGTTTGTAAATTCAGTACAAATCCTCTATTACCTTCTTTATCACTTGTTTCTCCAATGATTCTACCTGGCATTTTTCTTATCAATTTTTTAGTACTCGCAAAAAAACCAAGTAAAGGACCACCGAAATTCATAGGATTACCTAAACCTTGCCCGTCTCCAACAACTATATCCGCGCCATAATCTGCAGGAGGCTTCATTAGTCCAAGAGCTATAGGATCAGTACATACAACAAACATAGCCTTATTTTCTTTCAGTTTTTCTTTTATTTCGTCTAATTCTTCTAAGTTTCCAAAAAAGTTAGGTGTCTGAACGATATAACAAGCTACATCCTTCGATAATGAATTATATAAGTCCTCGTTATTTGTTACACCATCTGTTTTTGCTACTGTTTTCACTTGAAAACCTTGATTTTCAACATATGTTTTCAATACCTCTCTGTAGCTTGGATTAACAGTTTCAGATACAAGTACAATATTACCTTTAGTAGATTTAAGACTCATCAAAGCTGCTTCAGCCACAGAAGTTGCACCATCATATATTGAAGCATTTGCTACTTCCATTCCTGTTAGTTCAGATATCATTGTTTGATATTCAAATATTGTTTGTAATGTACCTTGACTTGCTTCAGCTTGATATGGTGTATAAGCTGTATAAAATTCGCTTCTACTAACTATATGACTAATCACACTAGGAATATAATGATCATAAACACCTGCACCAATAAATGGTGTGTACTCAGTTAAGTCTTCATTCTTCGATGCTAATGTCTGGAAATGTTTCAAAAGTTCTGGTTCAGATAATGAACCTGGTAAATTCAAATCTCTTTTTAATAAAACATCTTTCGGGATATCTGAAAAAAGTTCTTCAACAGATTCCACCCCTATGGATTCTAACATCTCCCTACGCTCTTTTTCTGTATGAGGTAAATAGTTGTAGTTCAAAACTATTCCTCCTCTTCGATTTCTTTTAAATATTTTTCGTACTCTTCAGCACTCATAAATTCTTCTAATTCACTTTCATCAGCTAATTCAAAAACAGCAATCCATCCTTTTCCATAAGGATCTTGATTGACTGATTCTGGTGAGTCTAAGAGTTCTTCGTTTACCTCCTTTATAGTTCCAGAAATCGGTGAATAAGTATCGGCTACAGCCTTTACTGATTCAATCACTGTAAATGTTTCTTCTTGTTCATATTCGTCGTCCTCCTCTGGTAGTTCAACGAACACGATATCTCCTAACTGGTTTTGTGCATAATCTGTTACTCCTACAGTAACTTTGTTCTCCCCTTCTTTTCTAAGCCACTCATGATTCTTTGTGTAAAGAAGACCTTCACTAATTTTTGTCATTTTATCCCCTCCCATAAAAAGGTGTTTTAACAATCTTTGCCCTTGCAGTTCTATTTCTGATTTTAACCTCAAGTTCTGTACCTATTTCATTATATTCAGGGTTTATAAAACCAAGTCCAATGACTTTATCTAAAGTTGGAGAATGAGATCCTGAACTAACAAAACCAATTTCTTCTCCATCTTTCTCTATAGTATAACCTGTTCTTGGTATCCCTTTATCAAGCATTTCAAAACCGACTAAAGTTTTTGGTAACCCTTGTTCTTTTTGCTTTTGTAGAACATTCTTCCCAATAAAATCTTTATCCTTTTTTAATTTAACAAAAAATCCTAGCCCCGCTTCTAATGGAGTAATCTCCGGAGAAAGTTCATTACCATATAAAGGTAAGCAAACTTCAAACCGCAGGACATCTCTTGCTCCTAAACCTATCGGTTTAAGCCCATCTGTTTCACCCACTTGTTCTAGTCTCTCCCATATCGCTTTAGTATCTGAAGCATCTGAATAAATCTCAAACCCATCTTCTCCTGTATAACCTGTTCTTGATAAAAGGACTTCAAAATCATCTAGTTTTACATTAGCAAAGTTAAAAAATTTGATATTCTCTAGTGGATAATCAGTTAGTCTTTGTAATATTTGTTCTGCTTTTGGTCCTTGAATAGCAATTTGTCCGTACTCATCAGAATAATCTTTTACTTCTACTCCTTCTATCTGATGTTTTTTTAGCCAATCATAATCTTTTTTTGTATTCGTAGCATTAACAACTAATAGATACTTATTTTCTTGTAATCTATAAACTACAAAATCGTCTACTACTCCTCCGTTTTCATAGCACATTAGTGTATATTGGATTTTACCATCTTTTAATTTAGTAACATCATTTGTGAGCATTTTTTGTAAGAAATTTTCTGAATTTGGACCCTCTACGATTATCTCTCCCATGTGTGATACATCAAAAAGCCCTGCATTAGTTCTAGTATCATTAACTTCCTCTATAATACTAGAAAACTGAACTGGTAAATACCAGCCACCAAAATCGATTACCTTACCTCCCCTCTCCTTATGAATATTGTACAAAGGGGTTTTTTGGGGTTCTGACAAAAAATCACCTCCATCTAATAATAGTTTTTAAATATTAAAACTTACATTATAATCCATTATAATCCATTATAGCGTGGCTGTCAAATGGCACCCAAATAACATCAATTTACCCTTCAAGTCTACACTCAAGGTTTTGAAAGGCGTAATTTCAATATGACAAAATAAGTAAATTTATAAATTTACTTTAGGTTGCCTACTAGAGTTTAAATGAAATGGTAAAAATAGCGAAAAACTATAGACGTTAATGGTAAGTGGTAAAGATGAAAGTTTATAGATAAAATACATAAATATACCATAAGAGGAAAGATAGGTACCTGATCTCCTAAACTTATGTAAAACTAATCAATAAGGGAAATACACCGTTTTGAAGCATTTTCTGATCCGCATATTACAAGAACTTTTCACCTTGTAGTTTTTCTAAAGTACTAACCACCACTTGAGGACTCGTTTATTTTTGATAATAGTACTCTCACCTGGAAAAATCAGAAAGATTGATATGCATTCCATCTTTACCAAAAAATAAATCACCTAAGTCTATTGTCCTTTAAACGATTATGAAATAAATAATTTATTTTTCTATACCATTATTGCAAAAAATTCTAGAAAAGCACCCCTTTTACTTGGGGTGCTTTATGATATACCTGATAATAAGACAATAATTCCGATACCTAGTAATAATGAGGTATCACTAACCTTCTCAACAATCCTTTTATTTCCTAAGTCATATTTTAAAAAAGGTATTAAAAAGGATGCTGCACTTAACATATAAAATATATTAGTTAATTCAGTTGGTCCATAAACTGATGTAAGCTCACCCAAAGAATATAATCCTGTGAATGATGCAAAGGCTAATCTCCATTTCAAGCTGATACAAGCTTTATTTTTTAGCCTTAATACTGCAAGCGCAATTATTACCCAACCAAAATAATGGATAGGAACCAATCCTATCACCCCCACTTATCCCTTTACATACTATATGGGGATCATTTTTGTTTAGTGAATACTTAAGGGAAATAATTTTAACTTATTAAGATTTTTTAAACTTATGTATTATGTGACTCTTTTGTACAAATACTACAAAAAATATGATTATAGGTGATAATTATGCGAAAAATCAAGGATAGAATAATACTTGGTGTTGTTTCAGGAATTATTGGAGGAATACCAGGTGCACTATTCAACTCTTTTGAGTACAAGAAAGGGCTTGTAGATGTCAAATACGGACAAATGGCAGCAAGCCTGTTCACAACTAAAGACAGAGTTAACACTTTTAGTGGAAGAACTTTAGGTAAACTAGCAAATTTCATTTTAACTAGTACCCTAGGTACAGCAATAACTTATACTTTATCTACTACAGGACGTGACTATGCCATAACAAAAGGAATGGGAATCGCAAGTCTTTATTGGTACTTATTATTTGGTGTATCCCCTAGACTTATCGTTCCTGCTAAAAGTAAGAAAGCAAGTTCAAACTTATTAAGCCTAGTTGATCACTTGGTTTTTGGTGCTTTTACTAGTGTTTTAATTACTAAACTCGGAGACGACCCATTATTTAGAGATAACAACAAAAGAACCCCGTTAATAAGACTCTTGAATAAAATAGGTAGATAACCTTTTATAAAAATGACAAGCCAAAATAAGGCTTGTTATTTTATAAAAGTTAGAGAGTGTAAAATAAACGGTGTAAACCTTCCGAAATGATGTATAATAAAAATAGAATAAGAGGTTTGCACCGTTATGAATTTGATAGACAAAAAGCAAGTAAGAGAAATGATGAAACAAGGTAAACTAAAAGATGTAAATGATATTCAAGAAGTTTTGAAGGAGCAATTTGGTGAACTAATAGAAGAAATGCTAGAAAGTGAACTTGATCATGAACTGGGTTACTCAAAGTATGATTACCGAGAAAAGGAAACTACAAATAGTCGAAATGGAAAGAGAGAAAAACAACTAAGGTCAAATTATGGCAATAGAAATCGAAGTACCAAGAGATCGTGAAGGCGAATTTGAACCACAAATAGTGAAAAAGAACCAGAGAGATATATCAAGTATTGATGATCAAGTATTAAGTATGTATGCAAAGTGTATGACGGTAAGAGATATACAAGCTCATTTACAAGATCTTTATGGCGTAGATGCTTCACCTACATTAATCTCTGGAATAACAGATAAAATAGTACCTTTGATTAAAGAATGGCAAAATCGTCCATTATCAAGAGTCTATGCACATGTAGTCATGGATGCCGTTCACTACAAAGTGAGACAAGATGGACGAATAGTGAATAAAGCAGCATATATGGCTATTGGGATTGATTTAGA
>NZ_NIQC01000028.1 GCF_002216005.1 Natranaerobius trueperi | reverse complement strand
GATCCAGTAATGACAGCGGCAATGATTGATAGGTTAACTCACAAATCTTACATCGTTAATATGAATGGTAATTCATACAGGTTAAAAGAAACTAAAGATTGGCTGAATTCTCAGTAATTATTTTTTATGTCAAAGCGGGGGAGTTTTCGATTAATATATGAGGGGATTTTCGGTTGACAAATACATTTTCTTTTAAGTATGTCATTAGCTCATCGACTGTCATCCCGTCAACACCTGCTGCCCTCTGTTTTGCTTTACTCTTTTGTAAGCTGAATTTAAATTTCCTGTGTGTAGTAATTTATCAAGTAAACTTTCTGCACCGTCTTTCTCACTAGGTTCCAGTGAGCTAGTACTCCGCGCTCCCTTGACACTCTCTGATTTAAAAGAATACCATTGTTTGATCCTTCCCGTCTCCGGTACTATGACCTCTGCAGACTTCTTACGATTCAACCGTGCATCACTGCACGGTATGTCGCTGTGGGTTGTTGGTTAACCCCTCTTGTCGGCGACCCCCGTAAGACCTCCCCTGTTAAGAACGGTAACTTTCCTCTCATATATCTGCCACATTAACACCGTAGGGTTCGGGTGGTATTGGACTTTGTGTTGTAGTGCACACTCATCCACCCCACATATACCTTACATGTGGTTTCTGTTAGTCAGACCGAGAGTTTGCATTAGTCTTCCTTCAGACTCCACCTCGCGGTGGACGACCTTGCCATCTGCTAACAGTTCCTACCACCAAGCCTGTAGCGGACTCTCACCACCTAGCTACCGCCCATGCAGAGCAAACCACAAAAAAGAGCATCTCAAGTGAGATACTCTTCTTCTTAACATTTATTATTTGGATGTTTCAAGTAAGTTTATAAGCCGAGTTCTGTACTCTTTATAGAGTGATAGTCATCTATCTACGATGCCAGTTACCTGACACCTCTAGCGACCATACCCGGAAGGTCAGCGGGCTACTTCATCCCTTCCCTATTTGGTCTTGCTCCGAGTGGGGTTTACCTAGCCAGTCAGTCACCTGACTGCTGGTGCGCTCTTACCACACCTTTTCACCCTTACCAGTAAGACTGGCGGTTTATTTCTGTGGCACTTTCCTGAGGGTCGCCCCCACTGGGTGTTACCCAGCACCCTGGCCCTATGGAGCTCGGACTTTCCTCGAAAGCAATATATTATTACCCTCGCGACTACCCAACTCACTTGAAACATCACAAATAAATTATAATGTTTTCTCTCTCAACGGAAATTTATTATAACATATATATTTCTTTAAGTCAAAGTTTGATCTAAATATTGTAATTGTTCTGTGATATTGTCACCCTAAGAATGTTCTGTAAAAATGTCACTATGACTAAAAAGGTGACATATCAAATGACTCAACAAGAAATAAAGAAACTGAATATTATCAATCAAATAATTGATGGTTACTTGACCATTAAGGATGCAGTTTGGAAAAAACAGAACAAAAGAACTGATATGAACTTCGACTTGGATGACCAAGAACTTTTAGATGCTATACTTAATTCCAGGGACCGAGTTTAAGACTCGGTCTACCTTCCTGGGGGGTGACATTTTCAAAGAACATTGACAAGTTTTAATCCAAATATACTAGAATGCGATTACAACTATCGCAAAAATCTATTCCTTCAATTATCAAGTTATTATGTCTTTCTGTTGACAAGTCAAGACCACATGCACAAGTTTCTTTTTGTTGGTCAAATTTAACCACTGGGTCATACGGAAATCGTTTCATCAATTGATTATATTTATTTAGCATATCTTTTGATAGATTATTATTTATTTTTTCTTTCTCTTGTTCTAGTTTTTCTATTTCACTGTTGTTATATTTCTTGCGACGTTCAATTTCTTGCTTTAAACTTAATATATCTTCTAAGTAACTTTGATATTTACTTTCGTAGTTTTCAACAGTTACCTTCTCATGTTCTATTTTATCAGAAATGTCACAGTAATTGTCAAATACCTTCTGTTCTTTGTTTTTTAATTCATTTATACGATCATATAGATCTGATATTTCTTTTACACCTTTATCGCCTAAATACATCTCTTTTTCTAATTGCTGTTTTTCTTGGTTTAACTTTTCATTTTCTAACTCTTCTTTTTTTTCTTGGTTTTGTAGACTCTTCAATTGCTTTTTAGCTTCAAATAAGTTTTGTTCTAATGTTTTAGCCTGATCCCTTAAGTTCTCAAGCCTTTCTACATCATCACTTTTTTCTAATTCTTTTTTTAGATCCATAATTTTTCTATCATAACAAAACAGATTATACAACATTTCATTTTCAGCCATAAAAACACCTCCAAATATTTATAAAATAAAAAACAGGTAGAGAAAGTAATATTAAATATTACTTTCTCTACCTGTTAAAATTTTTTCTTGATTATAATAAGCTATGAAATTAGTTTCTTGATTTTTGTAGTAGTTATCTAAGTAAGATACTAATTTATTAATCACGGGTAATTCTGTTTCTCTGTGCCCAGCATCAATTACAATTAGCCCTCTTCCGTAAGCATCTAATGCTTCATGGTATTTTATATCACCTGTTATAAATGCGTCGGCTCCACTAGCAACAGCTTGATTGATTAGTTTTCCACCACTTCCACCGCATACAGCAATTTTATTTATATAAGATTTCTTTTCACCTGAAAAGTTTATCCTTGTATCAAGTTTATTTTCAACTATATCTAACAACTCATCACAATTTATTGGTGCAGTTAATTCGCCTATTAGTCCAAGTCCGACTTGATGATAAGGTTGTTCTAATTGATATACATCATAAGCTGGTTCTTCATAAGGATGTTCTTTAAGTATGTTTTCTATTACCTTATCTAAGTTTTCACTATTAACTATTGTTTCAAGTCTATATTCATCAAGGTTATCTCTTTTCTCTATTTCACCTATGAAAGGGTTAGTTCCAGGTAAAGGTTTAAATGTCCCATTACCTAATGTGGAAAAACTACAATCGCTATACTCTCCTATTCTCCCTCCACCAGAACTAAAAATTATTTCTTTTAAACTTTCAAGATACTCTTTTGGAACATAAACTACTATTTTGTAAAAATCTTGTTTATATGTATTTAATAAATTAGAAAGTTTTTTAAAATCTAAACTGAGAGTATCAATTAAAGCATGATTAACACCAATATGTGGTGCTACATCTAAATTAGTATGGCTAGTATATATAGTTATATCATTTTTTATAGCCTTCTTGGCAACATTTCCAATATATTTATTAGTTAAGTTTTTTAAAGGTTCCATAAAAACAGGATGGTGACTAATAATTAGTTCAGCATTTATTTCAACAGCTTTATCAACAACTTCTTCGGTTGCATCTAGAGCCACTATACAATTAGAAACATTACCAATCAGTTCACCAATCTGAGTACCTGGGTTGTCTTTTGACAAAGCATACTTTTGGGGAGCATAATATTCTATAGCATTAATGATATCTTTTTTCGTGGCTAAACGCATTCCTATACACCTCCTGCAAATCATGATAACGTTTTACAAATTTATTTTTTTTATCTATTATCTCGTCATCTTTTGAACTACTTCTATTTACATTATTAATTACTCTATTAATCTTAGCTAATTCTTTTTCTAAAAATTCTTTCAGGGTTTTAGTTGGATTTTTTAAAATTTGAGGACCATACTCTAGTTCTAATTTAGAGTAGTTTTTATATCCTTTTTCACGAATAGATCGGATTATTTGATAGTAACGTTTCTTATCACTTATTAGAACCTCTTTATCAAAGTTATAACCAATCTCTAATAAATATTTGCGCAAACTATATGAATCCTCCATAGCCTGTAACACTAAAATAGGATCAAACTCAAGCTTATTATACCCTTCTTGAAGAATCTTTACAATACCTTCTCCACTCACCCCAGCAATCACTACTAAATCAGGATATTCATTTTCATTTAAGACTTGTAAACCATCCCCAAGCCTTGTTTCTATACATTCTTCTAATCCATGCTTCCTAATATTCTCATTTGCATCCTCTAAGGGAAATACTGATATATCAGAAGCAATTACATAACTAGCTATTTCTTCTTGAATTAAAGTTATTGGTAAATAACTGTGATCTGTTCCTACATCTAGTACAAACTTTGTTCCATGAGGTATCATGTTCTTAATACCACGTAAACGATTATTTAGCATAAAAATCTCTCCTATACATAATTTCAATATTATATGTATGATTCCTGCAAGAAAAAAAGCACCTTCAAAATGAAGGTGCTTAAATGGTGGGCGGAACAGGGCTCGAACCTGTGACCCCCTGCTTGTAAGGCAGGTGCTCTCCCAACTGAGCTATCCGCCCAAGAGTGGTGACCCCTAGGGGATTCGAACCCCTGATACCGGCGTGAAAGGCCGGTGTCTTAACCACTTGACCAAGGGGCCATATTTAATTGGTGGGCCCACCCGGGCTCGAACCAGGGACCAACCGGTTATGAGCCGGTTGCTCTTCCAACTGAGCTATGGGCCCAAAGTGGCTCCCCAGGCAGGATTCGAACCTGCGACCTACCGGTTAACAGCCGGGCGCTCTACCACTGAGCTACTGAGGAACTCATTTCGCTGACATTAATTATTATACTCAAAAACAGTAGATTAGTCAACAGTTTTTTAAAATTTTTTTAAGTTAATCTAAATAATCTTTCAACCTCTTACTTCTCATTGGATGTCTTAGTTTTCTAAGTGCTTTAGCTTCAATTTGACGTATTCTCTCTCTTGTTACTCCAAAGTGTTTGCCTACTTCTTCAAGAGTTCTTGTTCTACCATCATCAAGACCAAATCTCAAGCGCAATACTTTTTGTTCTCTCTCTGTAAGACTATCTAAAACTTCTTCTAATTGACCCTTTAACAGCTCAAATGCAGCTGCATCAGCAGGTGGTCTTGCGTCTTGATCTTCTATAAAATCACCTAAAGAACTATCATCTTCTTCTCCAATTGGTGTTTCTAAACTAACAGGTTCTTGAGCTATTTTCATTATTTCTCTAACTTTATCTTCACTCATATCCATTTCTTCAGCAATTTCTTCTGGTAAAGGTTCCCTACCAAGATCTTGTACCAATTGACGAGAAACGCGAATTAATTTATTAATAGTCTCAACCATGTGTACAGGAATCCTAATTGTTCTAGCCTGATCTGCAATAGCTCTAGTTATAGCCTGTCGTATCCACCAAGTTGCATAGGTACTAAATTTATACCCTTTTCTATAATCAAATTTCTCTACTGCTTTAATTAACCCTAGGTTTCCTTCTTGAATTAAATCTAGAAATAACATACCTCTTCCTACGTATTTCTTAGCAATACTTACCACTAAACGGAGATTTGCCTCAGCTAATTTTCTTTTAGCCATTTCATCTCCTTCTTCTATTTGTTTAGCGAGATTGATCTCTTCATCTGGTGATAGAAGGGGGATCTTCCCAATCTCTTTAAGATACATTCGAACAGGATCACTAACTTCTACCCCTTCAGGTAATGACAGATCTAGTTCAGCCTTTGTCGGGTCATCAGGATCAACCTCACCAACTGCATCTACGACATCAATCCCCGCTTGAGTTAAGACTTCGTAAAATTCGTCTACTTGCTCACTAGATAACTGAAATTCTGCTAACTGATCCATAATTTCCTTATAAGTTAGGAAACCGCGTTCCTTTCCCACCTTCACCAGTTCTTCTTTAATTTGTTCAAGTTTTTGATTTTTTTCAGTCACAATTTTACCCCCCTTCCTCCAAGGTCCACTGTTTTGTCTTTTCCATTTTGATATACATTTGCAATCTTTCTAATACCTCCCGATATTTATCTGGTTCATGTTCGGGGTTAATTTCACTTAACTCACGTTGTAATTCATTTTTCTGTTTTTTTATCTGAGTTTCTTTAATTTTATAAACACAGTCGTTAATAAACTTATCGACATTATCTATTTCTGGGAATTCCTTCATAGAGAGCTCTGTAACAACCCGTTCTACTTCCGGGAATTGTCTCACACCATCTAGGATTTTAGTTATAGCGATCTCATGATTTTCATCAGCCATCTTATACATTCTATGAGTAAGAAAAACAAAAGTATCACTATTAAAATCCTCTGCATACAAATGTTTCTTAATATTACTAATATATTCAGGATAATGTAACATTAAAGATAGTAATTCTTCTTCAGCTTTAATTTTTTTTGGTCGTTTAGAGATGCTTTTAGAATTTGCTGTTTTCTCTTTATTGTTCCTGTCTGCTCCATTTTTATCCATCTTTCTAGAATTTTTCTGTTGTTTTCGAGTATAATCCCTAAACTCTGACTGTAACGATTCAAACGAAACATCTATATATTTCGAGATCTCACTCAAATAACTTTCTCTTTCAACTGCACTCCTAATTTTTGAGATTATAGGAATTACTTCTTGTACATACTCTTTTTTTCCTTCTATAGAATCTAAATTTTTATTTTTAGCAGCTTGTCTTAATTGATATTCAATAAGAGGTTTTGCTTGATCCATTATTTCTAGTTTAAATTTCTCAGCTCCAAATTTTTGAATATAATCATCTGGATCATACTCTTTCGGCAATTCACAAACCATTACATGTAACCCCATGGTTTGTAAAAGTTCTAACCCTCTTAAAGTTGCTGATTCACCTGCTGAGTCAGCATCATAAGCAATCAGAACTTTATTAGTATTATATTTAATTATTCTAGCTTGTTCTTCTGTCAATGAAGTTCCAAGAGAAGCAACTGCAATAGGTACACCTTCTTGATAACTGGCAATCACATCCGTATACCCTTCAACTATTATAGCTTGTTCTTCTTTCCGAATATTTTTAAAAGCTAGATTTAAACCATAAAGAATTTTTCTTTTATTGAAAACCGGAGTTTCTGGTGAATTAAGGTATTTGGGTTGTTTATCATTTTCTTTTAATAACCTTCCACCAAAACCAAGGATTTCTCCTCTTTGATTAGCTATTGGAAAAATTATTCTATCTCTAAACCGATCATAAATATTAGTTCCTTGTTTGTTTTGATTACTAAGTCCAGCTTTAATTAATAATTCCTCTGGAAAACCCTTTTTCATTAAGAAATCACTTAACCCTCTCCAACTATCGGGTGCATACCCGAGATAAAAGTTATCTATAGTTTCTTTATTTAACCCCCTTTCCTGTAGATAACTTCTTGCCTTTTTCCCAGTTTCAGTCTTTAATAAAACATATCTAAAAAAATTGGCTGCATATTTGTTGATTTTTTTTATGCTTTCTTTCTCTTTTAATTCTTCAGAGATGTCTTGATTTGAGTGATCTCTTGTAAAATTTAGGCCAATTAAATTTGCTAATTTTTCGCATGATTCAACAAAGTTTAATTTTTCAATTTCTTCTATAAAATTAAAAACATCTCCTCCAGCACCACACCCAAAACAATAATATAATTGCTTATCGGGTGAAACGTTAAACGAAGGAGTTTTTTCATTATGAAAAGGACATAGTCCTTGATAATTTTTCCCATATTTTTTAAGATTAACATATCCAGAGACTATATCTACTAAGTCGCATTCCTGTCTAATTCGTTCAATAATTTCCTGGGGTATTTGACTAGTCATTTTATCACCCCTTGTCCTAAAAGTATTCAACTGAAGTGAAGAATAACTTTAGTTATTTTATTATTTATTCGCAACAAGTATTAGTTATTCTGTAGCAAAAAATAAATTCCTGCTAAAAAATAAAAAAATATTATATATTGTTGAAAAAACCAGAAATTTATCGATTAATTATCTTCTATTAAAAATAATTCGACGAATTAGGTAGAGATTCCTTCTATTATTCAAACATATATTCGCCTTCATACAACCGTTATAATTTCCTGATTTAATATATTTTATTCTTCCCTTCTAAAACTCCACGGTTTCGGTAAAAAAATATCTCTATAGAGATCTAAAATATATCTATCAGTCATACCGGCCACGTAATCACATACTACTCTTTCAAGTGGAATAGTATCAAGCAAAGTTTGCACATCAACAGGTAGTTTATCATGATTTTTTCTAAAATAATCATAAACTGACTCGATAACAAACATAGCTTTACTTTCTTCTTCTTTTGCTTCTGACCCAATATACACTTTTCTAAAAAGAAACTTCCTAAGTCTATTTACAGTTTCTCTGATTCCATCACTCATCTTAATATCTTTTGATTCTTTACTAGTAGTTATTAAATCAAAAATCATACTATTAATCCTAGAATTCGATGTAAATCCTAATATCTCAAGTGAGTCATAAGGCAAATCACTTTGTGATATTATCTCACCTCTTATAGCATCATCTATATCATGGTTTATATAAGCTATACGATCACATATTTTGACTATTCTACCTTCTAAAGTAAAAGGAGCTTTATCTCCAGTATGGTTTTCTATACCATCTCTGACTTCCTGTGTTAGATTTAATCCCCCTGGTCGTTCTAGGTAATCTACTACACGTAAACTTTGAAAATTATGATGAAAACCACCTGGAACAAGTTTGTCTAGAACTGCTTCACCAGCATGGCCAAATGGTGTATGTCCTAGATCATGACCAAGGGCAATAGCTTCTGTTAAATCTTCGTTTAAGTTAAGAGCTCTCGCTACAGTACGAGATAATTGGGCCACCTCTAAAGTATGGGTTAGTCTTGTCCTGTAATGATCACCTTCAGGTGAAATAAACACCTGTGTTTTATGCTTTAATCTACGGAATGCTTTACTATGTAAAATTCTATCTCTGTCTTTTTGAAAACAAGTTCTAATTGAACATTCTTCTTCTTGCCTCAATCGTCCTTTACTATTAGTTGAAAAAGTTGCATAACTAGCTAATACTTTCTTTTCATTCTCTTCTATGGTTTCACGATAATCCATTTTTGATTCTCCTTAAAAAGAGTTCTTGACCAATCCTACTATCTAAGACTAAAATATTATTATGTATGTTGCACTTTTCTTATACTATTAAAACATATTATATTCCTGCCTATCTACGATAATCGTTCAAGTCTGGTATATTCTCTTGTTTTTAGGTAAAAATTAAAATTAGAAAAATAAGGAGGACGAAAAATTGTATTACACTAAACTAATCACAAAATTTTTAACAACATCTTTTATGGTTTCACAGATATTTTCACCTATGACAGGTTTAGCTCAGGAGTTTGACATAGATGCTGAAGCTGCTTTATTAATGGAAGCTGACACAGGAAGAATTATTTACGAAGAAAACATAAGTGAAAAATTGGCACCAGCAAGTTTGACAAAAATAATGACATTAGTTATTGGGTTAGAAGCAATAGAAGAAGGTGAGCTTGAACTAGATGAGACTACTGTAACAAGTACAAACGCATGGGAAAGTGTAAGTCAAGAAGAAAGTCAGATGTTTTTAAATGCTGGTCAAGAAGTTAGTATTGAAGAGTTGTTAAAAGGTATTGCTGTAGTTTCTGCAAATGATGCTTGCATTGTTCTAGCTGAACACATGTATGGTAGTGTAGATCAGTTTGTAGATGAAATGAATGCAAAAGCTGATGAAATAGGATTAGAAAACACCAATTTTCAAGATAATATTGGGCTTGATTTTGATGATCAATATATGAGTGCAAAAGATGTAGGGTTATTATCACAATATGCAATACAAAACACTCCAGAAATTTTAGAGTTAGAAAGTATCCCTGAATTTGAATTCAATGACATATCTCAATATAATAGAAATGTACTATTACCAGAAAGAGATACATCCTATTCGTACGAAGGAACTGATGGATTGAAAACAGGTCGAACAGCTGCAGCAGGACATAACTTCGTCGCTACTGCTGACAGAAATAACACTAGATATATATCAGTCATCTTGGGAACAGAGGAAAGAAATGATCGTTATTCCTTAGCAATAGATCTTCTTGACTATGGATACAATAATTATGATAAAGTAACTATCATCGAAGAAAATAAGAAGATTGATTCAGTACCCATTAAAATGGGTCAAGAAAGAGAAGTTGCAGTCGTAAGTGAACACAACCTAGATGTTATTACAGAAACTAACGATCCTGATGAATTAAGCTCAGAATTAAAATTAAAACAAGATAAAATTTCAGCTCCTGTAACACAAGGAGATAAGTTAGGAGAATTAGTGATATACGAAAATAGTGAAAAAATTGGGAGTGTGAACGCCATAGCTAGTGAAGATGTTGATGAGTTAGGTTTTTTTGGACGCATTTTAAGAGGAATTAGTAATATTATAACAGATGCTTTACAAAGTATCAGAGAATCAATACTATCATTTATATTCGATTAAAAAGGGGCTTTCCCAAAGGTATAGTTAAATTTTTAAAATATGCCCTTACTTGTAAGATTGAATTAAAATTTAAATTGTGAAGTTTAAAAAAACAGCCCAACTAGTACACTGAACTGCCCTGTCAAGTAGACAGTGGGAATAATCAAAAAATTGTGTAGCGTCAATCGCATTGATTGGCGCTATATTTATACAGCCGCTTGTGCTTGATAATTACGATACTCTAGTGGTGTAATGCACTTCAATCTTTTTTTATAACGATTATTGTAGTAGTAATCTATATATTCTTCTATGGTACACTTGAGACTTTCAAACTTTTGAAGGTGATACATTTCGGATTTCAATATCCCCCAGAAACCTTCCATAGGACCATTATCGATACAGCCCCAACACGAGACATGCTTTGAACCATGCCAGCTTGATCCAGCTTCTTTCTAAATGCTTTGCTGGTATACTGAAAACCACGATCCTATGGAAAATAAGTTTTGCATTAGGGTGATTTTCAATAGCTTTATCAAAGGTTTCAAATACAATTACATTGTTGTTTGATTTGCCAATAACATAAGAAATAATGCTCTTGTTTTTTATATTTTTCTATTACCCAATTAACTCAACTGTTCATACCAGTCAGTTTTTTATCGGGTACACTTCTTCCTAAATCACAATCATGACAATCGCAGCATTTGTAGTATCGATTTTGTAAGATATCCTCTATTTGTCTTGAAGTTTAAATCTTTTGAGTATAAGTATATACTAAAATTTTAGTCATCATCTTTTGACAATAACTGCTTCTACCTCCACCATGGTAGTATTTTAAGAATATTTATAAAAATATATTATCGTCTATCGCATCATTTACTACTCTTACTAAATGATTCTTTGGACTTTCTTCATTTAAATCCATTGGTAAGTGTAATTGATTAATGTTATAATTTTTAAAAACAATTTTATTATTGCTCATAAAGAAGCCGCTCCTCTCTTTTGGTTTGTTTGGTCACTTACCATTTTATCAAAGGAGAGGCTTCTTTTTTTATTTATTTAAATATAAAAGGGGCTTAATCCCAAAAGCTTTTACTTTTGGGACAGCCCCTTTTATTATTCCTCTTGTAATTTTAATGCAGCTTGTGCAGCTGATAGTCGAGCTACAGGTACTCTGAATGGGGAACAGCTAACATAGTTAAGACCAACTTTATAAAAAAACTCAATAGATTGAGAATCCCCTCCATGTTCGCCACAAACACCTAATTTAATTCCAGGTTTAGTTCTGCTTGCTTTATCCACTGCTGTCGTAATTAACTCTCCAACTCCTTTTTGATCAATTGTCATAAAAGGATTTTCAGGAATTATTTCATTTTGCATATAATGGGCTAAAAATTTCCCCTCAGCATCATCTCTACTGTAACCTAAGGCAGTCTGAGTTAAGTCATTTGTACCAAACGAAAAGAATTCAGCATGTTCTGCTATTTCATCAGCTGTAACACAGGCTCTTGGGAGTTCTAGCATTGTACCAATATGATAAAGTTTCTGTTCATGTTCAGAGCGAGTATGCTTTTCAATAACATCTTCAATCATTTCTTTTAAAATTACAAGCTCTTTATCATGCCCGACTAACGGGATCATTATTTCTGGCTTAGGAGTATATCCCTCATCTACTAAAGTTTTTGCTGCGCGAGCTATCGCTTTTGCTTGCATAATATATATTTCAGGATATAATATCCCTAATCGACATCCTCGGAACCCTAGCATAGGATTAGATTCTTCTAGAGATCTAACCTTATTGAGTAGTTGTCTTTGTTGTTCAACTTGATGGCTGTTCTCACCATATTGATTTATTAACTTATCAAGGTCTTTTTTTACACTATGGACATTTGGTAAAAATTCATGTAAAGGTGGGTCAAGTAATCTAATTGTAGTAGGATAGCCATCCATAGCTTTTAAAATTTCATAAAAGTCTTGCTCTTGATATGGCAATAGTTTTTCAAGCGCCTCTTCGCGTTCTATTTCAGAATCTGATATAATCATTTCTTGTATTTTAGGAAGTCGCTCTGTTCCCATAAACATATGTTCAGTTCTACAAAGACCTATTCCAGTTGCTCCAAATTCACGAGCTTTTTTAGCATCTTCTGGTGTATCAGCATTTGCTCTAACTCCTACAGATTCAATTTCATCGGCCCATTTTAATAATTTCTGGCATTCTTCGTTCAAACCAGGATCAGTAAGCTTTACTGAACCCATTATTAGATTTCCTGTACTACCATCAATAGAGACTATTTCACCTTTTTGGATAATTTTATCATTAACCTTAAGTTCTTGATTGTCAAGATCAACTCTCGCCTCATCACAACCAGTTACACAAGGTTTTCCCATTCCCCTAGCAACAACCGCTGCATGACTTGTCATACCACCACGTGTTGTTAAAATTCCTTCAGCTGCTACAATTCCATGTATATCATCAGGAGTTGTTTCAGGTCGTACTAAAATAACTTTTTTACCTTGTGAGGACAATTCTTCAGCTTCATTGGAGTCAAAAACTAACTCTCCAGTTGCTGCTCCTGGGGAAGCTGGTAACCCTTTTGTTAATACTTTCAGCTCTTGTTCTAGATCAATTTGTGGATGTAATAAATGTGCTATTTGATTAGGTTCCACACGAGTAAGAGCCGATTTTTTTGTGATAAGTTTTTCGTTATACATATCAACTGCTATTTTAACAGCCGCTTCAGCAGTTCTCTTCCCATTTCTTGTTTGTAATAGATATAGCTTTTTGTTTTCTACAGTGAATTCAATATCCTGCATATCTTGATAATGTTTTTCTAACAGCGCACTCACTTCCATAAATTGCTTGTAAGCTTTAGGGAAGTCTTTTTCTAACTGATCTATAGATTTTGGAGTTCGTATTCCTGCAACAACATCTTCACCTTGAGCATTAAGTAAAAATTCCCCATAGACTTCTTTTTCACCATTAGAAGGGTTTCTA
The DNA here is from genome assembly GCF_002216005.1 of Natranaerobius trueperi. Classification (NCBI taxonomy): domain Bacteria; kingdom Bacillati; phylum Bacillota; class Clostridia; order Natranaerobiales; family Natranaerobiaceae; genus Natranaerobius; species Natranaerobius trueperi. The sequence goes on along the minus strand of NZ_NIQC01000028.1, from coordinate 20,961 downwards.
GTAAAGGCTACACCTGTTCCACTATCTTCGCCCATATTACCAAAAACCATAGCTTGAATATTTACAGCTGTACCAAGATCATGTGCTATATCATGAATATCTCGATAAACTTTTGCTCTTTGATTGTTCCATGAATCAAAGACAGATTGAATAGCTAACAGCAACTGTTCTTTTGGTTCTTGTGGGAATTCACGTCCAGTTTCTGCTTTAGTGATTTGTTTATAGCTATCAATCAATTCTTTCAATGCTTCTATTGTTAATTCCGTGTCCTCTGTTACATTGTATCGTTTTTTGATCTGATCCAACTGTTTTTCAAATAAGTGATGTTCGATCTTTAAAACGACATCTCCAAACATTTGAATAAAACGTCTATAAGAATCTAGTGCAAACCTCTCATTATCAGTCTTTTTTGATAATCCTTTGACAGTTTCATCATTTAGACCTAAATTTAATACTGTATCCATCATACCTGGCATAGATATAACAGCTCCTGAGCGAACTGAAACTAATAGAGGGTTTAATTTATCACCAAATTTTTTATCTGTATCTTCTTCGATCTTAGATAAGGCTTTAAAAATTTCACTTTTAAGATCCTGAGTAATAGTTCCACCTTTTGAATAATATTCATTACATGCCTCTGTAGTAACTGTAAACCCAGGTGGTACAGGTAAACCAATACTCATCATTTCAGCTAAGTTAGCACCTTTTCCGCCTAACAATGTTTTCATACTTTTATTACCTTCTGAAAATAAATAAATAAGTTTGTTTTTACTCATTTTCTTCTCTCCCCCTAATCATATGCAATATTTTTTGAGCTGTTTCTTCTACAGCTCTATTACTTACATCAATTGTAGGACAGCCAACTTCTTTAATGATATTCTCACAAAACTCTAATTCGGACAAGATTCTATCCATTTTGGCATAATTGGCTTGTGATCTTAGCCCTAATGTTTTAAGGCGTTCTTTTCTTATATCATTAAGCTTATAAGGATCTATCACTAATCCTATAATTTTTTCTTTTGGGGCCTGAAATAGTTCTTTAGGTGGTTTAACCTCTGGAACTAAAGGTAGATTAGCCACTTTTATCCTTTTATTTGCAAGGTACATACTAAGTGGCGTCTTTGATGTTCTAGATACACCAATCAAAGTAACATCTGCTTGTAAAATACCTCTAGGGTCTTTACCATCATCATATTTAACAGCAAACTCAATTGCATCAACTCTTTTAAAGTACGACTCATCTAATTTTCTTACTAGCCCAGGTTCTAACTTGGGACTCTTCTTATAAAGTTTTTGAAAAGATGTTAACATAGGTCCCATTATATCAACAGATTGTATCCTATACTCCCTGGTACTCTTTTCCATATATTCACGTAGCTCTGGATCAACTAACGTATATGCCACTAAACTATTAAAATGTTGAGCTTCTTGTACAACTTCTTTAATTGTTTCGATATCATTTGCATAAGGAATTCTTCTAAATTCACAATCTTGAGCATTAAATTGGCTAGAAACAGCTTTCACAACTAATTCAGCAGTTTCACCTATAGAGTCGGAAACTATATAACAAATTGGTGTTTGGTCTGGTGTCAAAAGACAACCTCCTCTCTGTACTTAGTATTTTAGATATCAATTTCAGCTATAATTTTAATTAAATGTGTTTTACTAATTCTCCCTACTAGTTCATCATCTATTTTATCATTATCCTTTCCCAATACAGGCAAACAGTCTATTTGAAACTCTTGTATTTTCTTCGCAGCTAACAAAGCAGAGTCACTATCTTTGACTGTAATTACATTTGGACTTCTAGTCATTATTATACCAATAGGTAATTTATTTAGATCATTATCTCCTAAAGTTATTTTTAAGAAATCTTTTCTCGAAACCACTCCTTTTAATATGTTTTGATTATCAACCACAAAGAGTGTTCCAACATCTTCTAAAAATAATGTAACTATTGCATCATACACACTGGTTTCTTCGTTTACTGCAACTGGCAACCCTTGAATTTCATTCACTTTTTTTTGTTTTAAAACTTCTCCAATAACATTACTGATTCCCTTTCCTGTGTAATAATAACCTACTTTTGGTCTTGCCTCTAATACGCCTGCCATCGTAAGAAAACTAAGATCAGGTCTAAGTGTGGCTCTTGCTAAGTTTAAAGTTGAGGCAATTTCTTCACCTGTAATCGGTCCATTTTCTTTTGCAATATTTACAATATCTTCTTGCCTTTTAGACAGTTGAATTATTACCACCACCTGTAAATAAATATGTTATACTATTTAATAACATTATCACATATAGTATATACTATTTCAACAGTAAAATATCTTGGTAATTGTTTTAATTTATATAAAAAAGTTAGGTCCTAGGACCTAACTTTCTATTAATCTTGTAGTCGTGAAAAATCAGAAACCTGATAATACATTTCCCTTATTTTAAAAATTAAGTTCAACCTATTACTTTGAAGATGTTTATCATCTACCATTACCATAACATTATCAAAGAACATATCAATATCATTCTTTAAAGACGCTAGTTCATCTAAAGCTTTAGAAATATCATCATTATCTAAACTATCACTGATACTTTCTTTCATATCTTTATATTTTTGATATATATACTTCTCATTTTCATCCTGGAACAATTCTGTATAGACTTCCTCATGATTTGCTTTATCTGCTAAGCTTTTAACTCTATTAAAACCACCTAATACATCTTTTAAAACTTGTGTATCTCTTAATTCATTTAGTTTTTTAGCACGTAAAAACGCTTTGTGAATATTTGAGTTTTCAGATGCTAAAACAGCATCGATAATATCTACAGGTAAATTGTGTTCTAGAAACACTGTTTTAGTTCGATGTTTTATGAACTCACGTATATCCTTTAAAATTTCTGAAGTAGAAGATACAGAACTTTCTTCTGGTATTAAAGATAATGCTCGATGAAATAATTGTTCAAGGGAAAAAGAAAGTTCAGTTTCTAATACTATATGGACAACACCTAATGCTTGCCGTCTTAATGCATACGGATCTTGGTTTCCTGAAGGACGCTCTCCTATGGCAAAGCTACTCGCTATGTTGTCAACCTTATCAACAATACTTGTAATTGTTCCAACCATTGTTTGAGGAACTTGATCACCTGTAAATCTCGGTAGGTAATGCTCTGAGATCCCACGAGCAACTTTTTCATCTTCTCCATCTAATTTAGCATACTTTTCACCCATGATACCTTGCAGCTTTGGAAATTCACCTACCATTTGTGTAGTTAAATCTGCTTTAGATAGATCAATAGCCCTAAGGGATAAGGAACGAACAGGCTCTGAAAGTTCAAGTATATCAAGCAATGTCCTTCCTAATTCATTCATTCGATCAACTTTTTTTGCAACACTACCAAGTTCTTCTCTATAAATTATAGATTTCAAGTCTTCTAATTTAGTTTCTAAAGTAGTACGACGATCCTCTTGATAGAAAAAGTTAGCATCAGAAAGACGTGCTCTTAAAACTCTCTCATTACCAGCTTTAACTTTTTCAATTGCGGTATCATCACCATTTCTAATTGTTATGAAGTACGATAACAAAGTGGTGTTCTGTTTTTTATCTAAAAGTCCAAAATACTTTTGATGATCTTGCATACAAGTAATCAACGCTTCTTTTGGAATATTTAAAAATTCTTTTGAAAAGCTTCCCGTCAATGCAGTTGGCCATTCTACTAAAAAATTAACTTCTTCAAGCAAATTTTCTGGCATTTCAGCTACAGCATCTAATTCTTGTGCTAATTTTTCAACTTGATTTTTAATAGAGCTCCGCCTCTTATTATGATCGACCATAACATAAGATTTTTCTAACAATTCTTCATATTTACTAGGATTTTCAATATGTATTGCTTCTGAACCTAAAAATCTGTGACCTTTGCTTAAATTAGATGCGTTCACATTTCCAAAATTAAATGAAACAACTTCTGTTCCTAACATTGCCACAATCCATCTAACTGGACGTATAAATTTTTCAGATCTATTTCTCCAAAACATTTTTACAGGAAATTCAATCGATCTAATTAATTGATTAAATAAATCAGGTAATACCTGGATAGTCTCTTTTCCCTTAACATTTTTTACAGCATAAACATATTCTTTATCTGATTCTTTTTCTATTTGCAATTCTTCTACTTCTACTCCCTGACCTTTTGCAAATCCAATTACTGCTTTAGTTGGGTTTCCATCTTTATCGTAAGCTATATCTTTAGAAGGACCCCTTTTTTTACTGGTATCGCTTTTTTGTGTTTCTTCAACACCAAAAGCTTGAAGCACTAACCTTCTTGGAGTAGCCATTACTTTGAGATCTGAATATCCAATTTTATATTCTTCAAACAGTTTTTTAGATTTGACTTCGATTTGGTTAATAGCTTTTGGAATATAACGTGCTGGTAATTCTTCAGTACCAATTTCAAATAATAAAGTTTTAGCCATTATTTTTTCCCTCCTTTAGGAGAGGATAATTAAGGTTCTCTCTTTGTTTGAGATATGCTTTAGCGCATTTTCTAGCAAGGCCTCTTACTCTACCAATATACCCAGTTCTTTCTGTAACACTAATTGCACCTCTAGCTTCTAATAAGTTAAATGTATGTGAACACTTAAGTACATAATCATAACCTGGAATTACTAATTGTTTATCTAATAACCTTTTTGCTTCCTTTTCATATATTTCAAATTGTTTAAAAAGCTCTTTCGATGAAGATTCATCAAAGGAAAACACGGACTGTTCATATTCAGTTTGTTGGAATAACTCACCATACGTTACTTCATCATTCCATTTAATATCAAATACATTTTCTACACCTTGTATATACATAGCAATTCTCTCGAGTCCATATGTTAGTTCACATGAAACTTTATCTACATCTACGCTGCCTACTTGTTGGAAGTAAGTAAATTGAGTAATTTCCATTCCATCTAGCCATACTTCCCAACCAAGTCCCCAGGCTCCTAAAGTGGGTGATTCCCAGTTATCTTCAACAAAACGTATATCATGCTCTACTGGATCGATACCTATAGCTTCTAGACTTTTTAAATATCTTTTTTGGATATCATCAGGAGTTGGTTTCATAATCACTTGAATCTGATGATGTTGATATAATCTGTTTGGATTTTCTCCATACCTTCCATCATTTGGCCGTCTTGATGGTTCAACATAAGCAACATTCCATGGTTCTGGTCCTAAGGTTCTTAGAAAAGTAGCTGGATTCATAGTTCCTGCACCTTTTTCTATATCGTAGGGTTGCAATACTAAACAATTTTCATTTTTCCAATACTCTAATAACGAAAACATAAGTTCTTGAAAATTCATTTTTAACACCTCCATTTATAACAAACTACAAAAACCCTCTACGTCCTCCTATTAAGATAGGGACGAGAGGGGTCTCCCGCGGTTCCACCCTATTTAACTCCCTATACGGGAGTCCGCTCAACCTTATTAGCTCAGAAATGCCTTCACTACCATATCTTTTCGAGCTTTCACCATCCTCGAATCGCTTATAAGATAGAGGGTAATTACTACTTTTCATCATTGCCAATATCGGTATATCGTTGGTTATAATAAAAATATAGCAAAAAATTAGTAGCAATGTCAAACAGAATCAATTAATTTTCATTCATTGTCAAATAGAATGATTTTGTTTTACAAACTACATCAAAGTGTATTTTTAACATATGAGAAAGTACTTTTTCTATAGTGCTGTTTTGAAATGATGTTAATTTTAGATTACGTAATTGATAAACTGGTAGGGAAAATAATCTTTTAATTATATTAACACTTCCAAAATCTATAGGAAACGCTGAAATGTGCATATCTTTTTCATATGCTTTCAATTTCTCAAAACATTCTTCACAAATTAATCCCCCAGACTCTGGGTCAAAAAAACTTCTAGTATTATTTGACATTACTTCTTTTTCATGGTTTGCACACCCAGATAAATCAGGGCTTACACCTAAATTATGTATCAATTTAGCTTCAAATATACGTAAAACTAACGATGGAGAATAACCTTTTTCTAGCAGGTGTAATGAACTTAAGGTAACACCAAAAAGGGCCGAATATTCTTCTCCTTCTGGTATAGTCTTATCTAGTAATTCTAAAATACACATACCAGCACTCATAATAGCCAAATCGGTTCTAACTTTTCCAAATTCATGTACAATCTTTCCCTGAACGATTTTATCTAAGCTACGACCTGAATATAATTGAAAATTTGCATAAGTAAAACTTTGAACTATTCCTGATAATTTGCTTTTTGGCTTTTTTACACCTTTAACTATTGAAGATATCCTCCCGTATTCAGGGCTAAATAAAGTAACTAACTTATCATAATCACGATAATCTTGATTTTTTATAACTATCGCATCAGTCTTATATACGGCACACATACTTAATACCCCAAATCTTTTAAAAATCTCTCTTTATTACGCCAGTCTTTTTTCTCTTTCACCCATAGGTCTAAATAAATATGGCTACCCAATAATCTTTCAATATCTTGTCTTGCTTCTTTTCCTATCTTCTTTAACAGATTCCCTTTTTTCCCAATAACAATTTTCTTTTGTGATTCTCTTTCTACATATATAACGCCTTCAACATCAATTAAATCCTTATTTTCTCGATTTGATACTGATAAAATCTCAACAGCCAAAGAATGTGGGATTTCTTCCTGCGTATAGTGTAATAATTTTTCTCGTACAATTTCTGAGATTACAAATCTTTCAGGATGATCTACTATTTGATCTTCTGGATAATATTGCGGACCTTCAGGCATTAGATTTTCTAGATCTTTAAGTAAATCTTGTACATTATCTCCTTTTAAAGCGGAGATATAATAAGTTTTAGTAGGTTTGAATAATTGTTTTAATTTATCTGCTTTTTCTTTAGCTGTTTCCATATCAACTAAATCAATTTTATTCATAACAAGAATTATTGGTGATGAAATATTAGAGAGTTTCTCAATGACAAATTTATCCCCTTTTCCTAGTGCTACTGATGCATCAATAACTAACATTAAAGCATCCATCTCATTAAGACTTCTTTCTACTGACTTTAACATTTTCTCCCCGAGTCGGTGTTTAGGCTTATGTACACCTGGCGTATCAATAAAGACTAATTGACTATTACTACCATTGTAGATACATTGAATCTGATTTCTAGTAGTCTGAGCCTTATCACTTGTTATAACTACTTTCTGCCCCAATATATAGTTAATCAATGTAGATTTTCCAGAATTCGGGCGTCCTATTACTGAAACAAAACCGGAACTAAACATAAGATCTTTCTCCTTTCCTAATCATTTACTTCAATATCTATGTAAGGTGAAGTCATTGCAGATAGAACTGCTCCATATGTCATATTAAATTCTACTTTTTCTCCTACATCATAAGTACACTGTGAATCAGTAATATCTATAATCAAATGGTCACTACTTGCACCTTCAATACTTATTTTATTGTCTATAGGTATAAGTCCTTCGATAGAAACATCTTGCTTTCCTACTGCAGCTATAGCACGAGTTCTTATTCCCTGATCTGTAAATTCAGGTACATTTCCAAAAGGATCTTTTCCTATTTCACCTTCAGGTAATGACGGTTTTTGCTTTATTTCAATAATTTCTGCAACTAATTTGAATGCATCTTGGTGTGTATTAGGTATTTTTAATTCCCTAACACTATCCATACCTAGTAAAAACCCTTCCCCTACTCTAAGCTGATTGATCTCTTTTGGGAGTCCATCATTGAATACAAGAGTCACACCACAACTATTACCACCAGATAATACTGAAACATCGATCCCTTTCTTTTCAATCTCTTGTTTTAAATCAGCTATTATTTGAGCATTACGAAAAGTTGGTAAAACACCACCAAAACAACCGACATTAAGCCCTATACCTTTAAAGTTTAAGTTCTCATAAGCTTGCGCTTTTTGAACAAATTCGACAAATTTTTCAGGTAAGATCCCTTCTCTTCGATCTCCTACATCAACCATAACAATGTAACTATGTTCTTTATTCTGAAGTTTTGCTTCTTTATTCATTGCTTTAAGTGTTTTAAGTTCTGTAACTAAACTTACATCAGCAAAACTAATAACATCTGATATCTCACTTTGCATAGGTGATCTTAATAAGGTTATTTCTCCAGTAAAACCATAGTCACGCAGTCTTTTGATATTTTGTATTCTTGAATCTCCTAACTCCTCTAAACCGCCTTTAATGTACGCATCAGTAATACGTGGATGTGCTAAAACAGCTTTAGTCACACCCATTACGGATATGCCTTTTTCTTTACACTTACTTGTTATAACATCAACATTATGAACTAGTTTTTCAAAGTTAACTTCTATTTTGGGCACAGCCATACTCAACTCCCCTTTATTTTTCTTTAGAAATTATTCGAGCTCATTCTTTGTAAAAGCACCTGGCAGTAGATCTTCAGAGCTAACTATCCTGTATTCTTTACTTTTGTTAGCTAAAATTATCTGTGCATCTTGGCCAAATTCCATTATAACTTGGCGACATGCACCACAAGGAGAGGCAAAGTTTTCTGAATCAGCAATTACTGCTAATAATTTAATATTAGTCTTTTTCGATTCACTAACAGCTTTAAATATTGCTGTTCTTTCTGCACAATTTGTAAGACCAAATGAAGCATTTTCAACATTACAACCATTAAAATATTCTCCATCCCCGGTCATAATTGACGCACCTACTGGATACTTTGAATATGGTACATAAGCGTTATCTTTACCTTGTTCAGCAAGGTCTATCATATACTTAATTTGTTCATCACTAATTGCTTTTGTCACAGTCATCCTACCTCCTTGTTATTCTGTATTAGCTCTGGAGTTACAACGCCACCAGATACTACAAATTTCAAACCTTCTTCTACAGTCATCGCTAAAAAAGTTATCTCTTGTTTTGGAACCATAACTAGTATTCCTGATGTAGGATTAGGTGTAGTAGGTATAAATATACTCATCAATTCTTCATTCGTTTTTATTTGTGGCTCGCCTCGTGAGTCTCCTGTTGCAAAACCTATAACATAACATCCTTTACGTGGATACTCTAACATCACTACTCTTTTAAAAGATGTCTTTTTTTCTAGATTTGTAAAAGTATCTAATAATTGTTTTATAGCTGTATATATATTTCTAATAAAAGGTACTCTAGTAAACAATATATCTGCCAAGTATACAATTTTTTTACCAACTAAATTTGTTGCAAGAACTCCAGTAATTAGTATGATAATTACAGCTGATATAATCCCTGCACCTGGTCCTTCCCATGGAATTAAATTAACAGGGGTTTCTACTAAATTATCTAACCATCTAAAAAGCACCCAAAAAATATATAAGCTCGAAACCAAAGGAAGTAATACAATTACTCCAGCAAAAAAATAGTTCCTAATTTTTTTAACAACAGCGCGTACCAAACTCCTCCCCCTTTTAAGTCATTCGAACAAGTGAATGGTGATAAGGCTTAAAAAAACACCGTTTATCATCCATAAAATCTTAAAAACAGGTGTACATTCTTTCCTTATCTTCTTAAGAAGATAAAAAAACATATGAAATAAAATTAGACCTAAAACAGCAGCAAAAAGTAGGTTTTTTAAATAAAAAAGGCTATGTAAAAAAATAATACCAGATAAACTTGAAATGATAATTGAAAGAAAATGAGTCCGATTGTCTAGTAATATTGCCATCCCCCCTGTTATAATAATAAAAATTATACAAGTTCCAATAATTATCTCGGATGGACTATTTTTTATAATAGATACTAATTCAAGTATCAATAAATTTATATCTTTAAAAAAGAGAAAATATCCGATAATTAAGGAATTAATGGAGGCTAGCATAACAGCTCCTGCTGCAACATCTTTTGCAATTGCAGCAAGTTGTCTTTGCTTTTTAGTATACAGATCCACTGTGCTTTCGATAGCAGTGTTTATCATTTCTGTAATTAGAACTAAAAAAATTGACAGAGTAACTAATAATCTTTCTAGTAAATCAATCCCTATTATATGCCCTATAATTAATACGAGCAATGCAGCAATTATATGATACCTCATATTGGGTTGTGTTAGAACAGTGTAGAAAATCCCTTTAAGCGCGTAACGAAAACTATCTAATAAATTGCGTCTTTTCATAGGGTTTCCTCCATAACTTGATATTAACTTCTTGTAATATCAAGTTTAGATAAAATTTCTTCCTGAAGTGCAAACATTTCATTGCAATTTTTTGCATTGTCATGATCAAATCCTAGAAGATGTAATAAACCATGTAAAAATAAAAATGAAAGCTCTCTTTCTTCCGAGTGCCCATATTGTTCAGCTTGGTTAATAATAGCGTATCTATTAATAACAATATCACCCAACATTAAATACTTGTCACTATTTTCTTCTTCTAATTCGTCTTCAAGTTGCGGAAAGGATAAGACATCAGTTGATTCATTCTTTTTCCTATATATATGGTTTAATTTTTTTATCCCGTTATCATCAACTATCTCTAAGCTAACTTCACCTGAAATTTCACTGGAAATATTTAATTCCTCTCTATCAAGAGTCGTTTTCAGAATTTTTTTCAGTAGCTTCGTCTGTTGATTTGTTATCGGTGTGTCCGTTTGGTTGTTTACTATCAGTTCCATGTTTTCCCTCCCTTTTATCAGGTAAATTTTCTGGATACTCTATTCTACTATGGAAAATACCACTAAGTATTTTACTAAAAGACTCAGCTATAATATTCAAATCTTTTAAGGTTAGGTGACATTCATCTAAATGTCCTTCTGTTAAATGCTGTTTTATGAGTTTTCGTACTAATCCCTCTATCTTACCTGGATTAGGACTAGATATAGTTCTAACTGCTGCTTCAACAGAGTCTGCAAGCATAATAATAGCAGATTCTTTCGACTGGGGTCTCGGACCAGTATAACGAAAATCTTCTTCAATCAGATTATCTTCTCTAGAGTTATCTTTACATGCTTTCTGATAAAAATAACTTACCATTTTCGTACCATGATGTTCTTTAATAATATCGATTATAACACGTGGTAGTTTGTTCTTTTTTGCTAATTCCACACCATCTTTTATATGTGATGTTATAATCAATGAGCTTAAACTTGGTGAAATTTTATCATGAGGATTATCCTTAGTTAACTGATTCTCAATAAAAAAGTACGGTCTAGTTATTTTCCCAATATCATGGTAATAAGCTCCTACACGAGCTAAGATTGGGTCGGCATCTAATTCATCAGCTGCTGTTTCTGCTAAATTAGCAACAATTATACTATGATGATATGTACCTGGTGCATCAACTAATAATTTTTTTAATAATGGATGATTTGGGTTTGCTAATTCTAATAGTCTAATTGAAGTAGTTAACCCAAAGGCACTATCTAAATAAGGTAAAAATCCAATTGCCAAAATTGCTGATAAAATACCATTAGAAATACCGTAGAAAACATTGACTAATAAATCAGCTAATATATCGTACTCTATTCTAAAACCGCCATCTACAAGAAATAAGGCAAAAATTGTAGTAGCGTTTATAAGACCAACGTATAGACCTGCCCTAGTAAGATCTCCACGTTGTTGTAATTTAGCAACTGAATAGGTACCTGTAAAACCACCAACAATAGCTAAAATAGCCACATCTATATTATTCCCAGACATTACTCCGATTAATATAGCTAAAAGGGAAACTAGAACTATCGATAATCTTGCTCCAAATAAAACAGTGAACAAAATCGCTGCCATCGCTGTTGGAATTAAATACCCGGAAAATACGCTTGAGACACGAGCTATCACTAAAGTAGCTACAAAGATCAGACCTAATAAAACTAACAATGTATTATCATAAAACGTTGTTTCAAAGTAGTAATAAATATAAATAGCTGCTAACCCAATTACAATTGCGATAAGGATGGCTAGTCCTAATAGCATAAAGTAATCTCCATGAGCCCTTTGAAGTCCTAAGTCTTCTAGAATCATTAAATGTCTTTCAGTTATTCTTTCACCTTCTCGAACAATTACTTCTCCTTCAACTATAGTTTCAGGCTCAACTTCTTTTCGAGCAAGCATCCTTCTTTCCTCTGTAGCATCCTCATTATAGGTCATATTTGGTGATACAGTCTCTTGTAGAGCTGCTAAAGAGAATTCTTTTAAATCTATATGGTATGGTAAAACATCAACTTGTTGTTCAATTTGTTCTTTAGCATTATCAATGGCATCCGGTTTAATTCCCTGATCTAATAGGTTACTCAAAATTGTATTAGCATCACTTTTAACTTCTTCTAAACTTTCAATAGAGAAGTCACCTATTGGTATAGACATGTCTTCAGCTAAGGAAACAGGTGCATTTTCAAAAAAATCGTCCTCTAATTCTGTTACAGTTTCTGATTCATTCCAATATTCTTCATTTTGCTCTAGAGCTTCCTCTTGTTTTTCATAGTACTCTACATTGGCTTCTATCAATAAATCAAATGTTTCTGTAAGAATCTTTAAAGAATTTTCTTTAATGCTAGGATCTAAGTCATAGACTTCTGGCACATCTTTTTCGGCTTCACTTCTTCGTTCTTCTGTTGTATACCGATCTACCACTTCTTCAGGAGCATAGAATGTTTTAGGACTAACTTGCCCAACTTCTAATGTATCAGGTAAAAAGCCAACACTTGTAACTGCAAAGACGCTCAAAAAAACTATAAAAGCAATAAAAACCCTTTGACACAATGGCTTAATTTCTTTGTTATTTGTTGAGCTATTATTTTCATTCTGAGCGCCTCTCCCTAAATTCATTTCCAATCCTCCTAATTTACCAAATTAATCATTCTGTTTTTCGTGTTCTTCATAAGCTAATATAATCTTTTGAACTAGCTCATGCCTAACAACATCCCGTTCAGTTAGATATACAAAAGCTAATCCTGACACTCCATGTAAAATATTAGTTACCTCAGATAATCCTGAATACTTCCCTGAAGGTAAATCTACTTGTGTTATATCACCTGTTATTACAGCCTTTGAACTAAAACCAATTCTAGTTAAAAACATTTTCATTTGCTCAGAAGTAGTATTTTGAGCTTCATCTAAAATTATAAATGAATCATCTAAAGTCCTCCCCCTCATATAAGCAAGAGGAGCTATTTCTATTATTCTTTTCTCCATATATTTATGCACCTTGTCCATCCCTAGTAAATCAAACAGAGCGTCATAAATTGGTCGCAGGTACGGATCAACCTTTTCTTGTAAATCCCCAGGTAAAAAGCCAAGTTTTTCACCTGCTTCTACAGCAGGGCGTGTTAATATAATCCTATTTACTTCTTGTCTCTTAAGACTAGCAACTGCCATTGCAATTGCTAAAAATGTTTTACCAGTTCCTGCAGGACCTATTCCAAAAACTATATCATTATTTTGAATAGATTTTAAATATGTTTTTTGACCTACAGTCTTAGGCTTTATCTTCTTTCCTCTTTCAGTTGTAAATATAAGCTCTTCAAATACTTCTCGCACCTTGTCTTGTTCTCCTTCTTTTATCATATCAGCCGCATATTTGATATCAAAGGCCGTTATTTTCTTACCTTTTCTAATAGAGTCTAATAAAGTATTAACTAAAATTTTAGTGTTTTCTACACTTTCTTGATCCCCTTTAACTTTTATCCCTTGACTTTTTGGAATAATAGTTACAGGAAAACAATTTTCTATAACTTCTAGATTTTCATCAAAATTTCCTAGAAGATTAAAAACTTCAGACTCATCATTTAATTGAACAGTTTCTATTAAATTTGTATTTTGCGATCTTGTCAAGAAAACACCCCTCCAATAGTTTTATTGTAATTTTACTTCTTTACCAATATTTCTTTCAACCGAGAGAATAGCCCTTATCCTAACCAATTGATCTTTTTCAATTTTAAGCTCCTCAAAATGCACATCAACTATTTCTGTATTATCTCCATCTCGATAGGTTTTTTTCGCTTGCTCATAAGCTTTTTCCTTTGCTAATTCTTTTGCTTCACTATTACTTCTTTCACCCTGAGAAACTTCTACTTCATAATATTCTTTTCTCACTAACCCTATCTCCCACCCTAAACTATCTATATTTAGCTTTCTTAAAGTCTTCTTTTTATCATACTCTACATATGAAGGCTCTTTCAAGTCTAAATAATTAGTCTCTCCATTAAAGTAATATCCATACTGAGTTATTTTTTCCCCAGTTCTTTCTCTTTTTTCATAAACAAGTTCAGACTCACCGTAACCCTTTTGATGTACTTTTCCTTTTACTACTCCTTGTGCTTGAGTTTGTGGAAATTCATCTAATATTTCAGCAATTGCTTTATCCTCATCCTCAAAGATTCGTTCTTCTAAAACCTGATCAGAAACTGTCCTACCATATATTAAAACATCATCTTCTTTCACCACATCTCCAGGTTCTACAGCCGGAAATCCTGAAAAAACCAGAATATTTGTAATATAAGCTTCTCTATCTGACACTATGTTTGTAGGCCCCTCAAACTCCTCTGGTTGTTCTTCTTTTTCAACTATCTCAATTTGGACTTTCATGCCTTTCACTCTGATTCCAACAAAAATAATCTCATCATGTTGATTTACAACTATATTTTCTATTTCATGAGCTTCAAACTCAGACTTTTTAGTTCCTGGTGCTACACCAGATTCTTCTAAAGTCTCAATTATTTCTTCATCAGAAACTCTTTCATTTCCTACTATTTCAATGAACCATACAAAACTAGATAGGTAAATTAACACCACAATGGCTACAACAATTCCACCTACTAATACTTTTCTTTTTCTTAACTTCTTTTTTAAGATCGGAATACCTTTTTTCTCTACGATTTTCACTCTACAGTTTGTCTTTCTAATAATATGTCTTAATTTATGAAAGTCTGATATACTAATTTTTAATTTGAGTCCACGTGGATATTTTTTAATATCCCAAATCAAGATATTATTCTGTGTAGTTAGATTAATAAATTTTTCAACAGTTGTTCCAATAACTGTTACTTCTAAATACCCAATGATATAATACCACACTTTTTTAAAAATCACCAAACGTCCCCCCATTAGTTATTAAACTCGATATTTTCAATATTGCCCTCTATTAATATCTCCTCTTCAAAAATATTTCGAAGCACTAGGCTTGAGCCAGTAACACTTATTTCTCCTCCAGAGATTTTAATCCTTATTTTATTTTCCGAATACTCAGATACACCTCTATGATTTTCTACATAAAATTGTGTGTCACCAATTATAATTATACGTGGAAGATTTAGGACAATATCTTTAGGTAAATCAAAAAAATCTGTAAACATTGCCTTTAAGTTATGTTTTTTCATACTTCACCCTCCTCTCCTACCATAAAATATGCCTAGTATTGTTCATATATTAAAACAGATTAAAAAAAAGCGAATTGATCAAATGATCAATTCGCTTTATAAGTTTACACAAAGTTCTTTCTCTTTTTTTTACTCTTTGGGGGATCTAATATTTCTTTTAAAAGTATAGCATTTTTTAGTTCTTTTTTACTACTAAACATTTCTTGAAGATCAGAATCTTTTTTCCTAGTTGAGACTTGATAGCTGTTACGTTCAAGTTGATTCATTTGTGCTGAAACTTGACGTGCTTTTTTTCTCGCCTTTTGTTTTTTGTCTTCGTAATCTCGAATAGTATCATTTAGACTTGTTCTTTCTTCTTCGATTTCCCTAATTTCTCTACTCTTTTCCTCTTCTTCAGGATGTTTGTTAACATTTGGTTGACCTTTATTGGGAAATGAAGGGAACTCTATATCCTCTGGCCACGGAAAATTAGGAGCTCTTTTTTCTTGGTTTTGCGTTTCTTGTTCATTTTGTGGTCTCGGAAAACCAGGTGTCCTTTTTTCTCTATCTGTTCGTCCTTCACCTAAAACATTTTTTACAGCTGATGCACCTAATAATATAATTATCATAACAATTATATCTCCCATTAGGTCACCCCCTTATAACCCTGTTTTCTTACGACATCTTTTTTATTCATCATCTTCTTCATCTACCGGTTGATTTCGATAGTGTGGAGTCTCACTACTTTCATTAGATTCAGTTTGTGAAATATAATTTCTCATTTCTGTATCAGCTTGAATGTTTTTCATATTATAGTAATCCATAACTCCAAGTTTACCATCTTTGAGTGCTTGGGCCATTGCTAGGGGCACTTCTGCCTCTGCTTCTACTACTTTTGCTCGTTTTTCTTGTACTGATGCTCTCATTTCTTGTTCATGGGCAATCGCCATAGCACGACGTTCTTCTGCTTTTGCTTGAGCTATTCTTTTATCAGCATCTGCCTGATCAGTTTGTAGTTGTGCACCAATGTTCTTACCAACATCTACATCAGCAATATCGATACTTAAAATTTCAAAAGCCGTACCAGCATCCAAACCTTTGTTCAAAACAGTATGAGACATGTTATCAGGATTTTCTAATACCGCCTTATGATTTTCAGCTGAACCAATTGTTGTGACTATACCTTCTCCAACTCGTGCTATAATTGTATCTTCTCCTGCACCACCAACTAATCGATCAATATTAGCTCTCACTGTAACTCTTGCTTTAGCTTTTACTTCAATACCATCTTTAGCTACTGCAGCAACTACAGGGGTTTCTATAACCTTTGGATTAACACTCATTTGAACGGCTTGAAGAACATCTCTACCTGCCAAATCAATTGCAGAAGCTCTTTCAAAAGACAATGGAATATCAGCTCTTTGAGCTGCAATAAGTGCATTTACAACCCTATCTACATTTCCACCTGCTAGATTATGTCCTTCTAATTTATTTACACTCAATTCAAGCCCAGCTTTAGTAGCCTTTATTAAAGGCTTAACAACTTGAGCGGGTATTACTCTTCGCAAGCGCATTCCTACTAAAGTAAATATGCCAATCTTAACACCCGCAGCTTGTGCTGAAATCCACAGGCCTAAAGGTATAAAACTTAAAATTACAGATATTGCAAGAATTGCAATCGCAATTAGTATCAGTAATGTCACTAAACCACCATCAATCATATTATTTACCCTCCTCTTCTTCTTTTATTAACTCTTGTACAACTATTCTAGATCCTTCTACTTCAGTTATCTTGATCTCCTTATTTTGCGGTATATACCCCCCTTCACTCACTACATCGATACGTTCATATTCGATTCTAGCAGTCCCTGCTGGTCGAAGTGGAGTTTCTGTTTTACCAGTTAAACCAACTAATTCCCTATGCTCTGTATTAGTACCCACATAGCCATGATCTTTTTCTTCTTGATGTCTTAATATTATTCTATCCCAGAACCTACTTTTAACAAAAAATCTAAAGGCTACAGCTAAAATAATAACTGTTCCTATAATACTATAAAGCAACATCATCATTCCTAATTGTGTATTTTCTGCTGACATAGTAATAGCAAATCCAAATGAGACTATGCCAAGAAGACCTAACACTCCAAAACCTGCAACAAAGGCTTCTAAAAGTAGTAACACAATTCCCGCTAAGAAGAACAGTAAAACTTCATAACCTGCAAATCCAGCAAAAATATGTCCACCAAAAAAGAGACCAAAAGACAGCAATGAAATTGAACCTGCTACTCCAAAACCCATTGTAGTGATTTCAATAATTAACCCTGCCATTCCAAGCGTTAGTAGTATTGACGCTACTGTGGGTGAGGTGATAAATCTAGCTAAACGTTCAGCCCAAGCCATATCGTATTCAATAATTTCTGCATTATCAAAACCTGTCTTATTGAGTAGTCCCTGATAGTCTGAAACAACACCATCAGCCATTCCGTGTTCTTTTGCTTCTCTTTCATTAATTGTAAGTAACTCACCTTGTGAAACTAGACCATTTATTTCTATTTCTCTTCTAACCATTGCAGCAGCAATTTCTGGGTCTCTATCTTCAGCAACACTTCGCATTTCACTTTCCCACATACTCATAACCTTCTCATCTGCAACTTCTTGACCCATCCTAGCTTCAGCCGCTCCCATATTGGTGCTAGGTCCCATATATAATTCATCTGCAGCTAATGCTAAAAAAGCTCCTGCTGAAGCTGCTCTACCGCTAACAAAAGCATTGACAGGAATATCTTCATATACTATTAGATCTTTAATGTCAAAGGCCGCATCTAAAGTTCCTCCGGGAGTGTTTATATCTAATAAAATCATATCTGCATTTTCCTCTTTTGCACTTTCAAAGGCTCTATTCATAAAGGCATATAAACCTCGTTCTATATTCCCTTCTACCGGCACTACATAGACTGTCTGTTCTGAATCAGAAGATGCACCTGCCCCATTAGAGACTGTAGCCATTATTCCTAATAGGAAAATTATTAGCAAAATAAGCGTACGTTCACCCATTTTCATAAAGACACCATCCCTCAATTAATTTCCTATAATAATTATTATAAAATAAATAACAATTTATTTCCAATTATTTTTGAATTTAATTTAAAAAAAGGGCCATATAGGCCCTATGATTCAATTTACGCTAATTTTCAAGTAACTGTTTTACAAGATTATTTACTCGTTTGCCATCAGCTCTTCCTTTAACATTTGGCATAACCACTTTCATAACCTGTCCCATTTCTTTTAGAGATTTCGCACCAACTTTGTCAATGGCATCTTTAATGATTGATTCTAACTCTTCATCAGATAATTGCTCAGGTAAGTATTCATCTAAAATATCAATTTCTTTTTCTAAGTCTCTAACTGTATCTTCTTTTCCGGCTTGTTGATATTCTTTTAAAGAGTCTGATCTTTTCTTTCTCTCTTTAATTAAAATCTCAATAATATCTTCTTCTGAAAGTACTTCAGAATTATTTATTTCTTGATTTTGTAACTCTGATCTAATCATTCTAATAACCGATAGCCGAAATTTATCTTTCTTTTTCATTGCCTCTTTCATGTCTTGTTGTAATCTTTGAGCAATTTCCATTACACAAGCCTCCTACTTAACCTCTTTTAGTTGTGCGTTCAGCAGCTTTGCGCTTACGCTTTTCACTCGGTTTTTCATAATGCTTGCGCTTTTTTGCTTCACTTAATACCCCACTTTTAGAACATTGTTTTTTAAAACGGCGTAAAGCGCTATCTAGTGTTTCGTTTTTACCAACTCTTATTTCAGCCACAAATTTCCCTCCCCTCTTTCACAACAACAAAATCTCTATATAATATAATACCATTAAATTTGCATTAAGTAAATCAAAACAAAATATTATCCTGGCGGCCAAGTCAGTGTTCGTTTGCCAAGAAGATGGAAATGCACATGATTTACTGTCTGTCCACCCTCTTCACCGCAGTTATTAACTATACGAAAACCAGATCGATCTAACTCAAAGTCTTTGGCTAATTTCTGAAGTGTGACCATAATTTCAGCAAAAAGTTCATCATCTTCTTCTTGAAAATTCATAAATGACTCAATATGTTTTTTAGGAATAACTAATAAATGTACAGGCGCTTGAGGTTCCACGTCTTTAAATGCTAGTATGTTTTCATTTTCATATACTATTTCACTGTCAATTTCTTTATTTACAATCTTACAAAAGATACAATCTGACAACTAATCCACCTCCTTTTGCTATGTTATTCTTCGATTTTCAGTCTAATAAATCCTGCTTTTTGAATTAAATCTGCACAAATTCTAGTAATGACAAATAAAATATATCAGCAAGGAGGGATTAATATGAATGAACAAAGAATAACTACTTTTTTTCCTGGAGGTAATACTAGTTTTGGGTTTTACTCCCTTTTTGATTATGTTATTTCCAATCCAAAAAGATTTTATGTCATAAAAGGGGGGCCAGGAACCGGAAAATCAACATTATTAAAAAAACTAGCTAATCACTTTACTGATAAACGATACTTCGTTGAAAAGTTTTACTGCGCCTCTGATAGCGAATCTCTAGATGGAATTGCCTTACCTGAAACTAATACTGCCATTATAGACGGTACAGCACCACACGTGATTGATCCAAAGTCCCCAGGTGCAATTGATGAAATTATTGACCTGGGACAATTTGGGGACACAAATAAGTTAAAGAAATATCGAATTGAAATCACCAACATACAAAAGCAGGTTAAAGAACTTTTTAATTTAACTTATAATTATTTTTCTCTAGCAGAAAAAACAAAATACCATATAAAACAAATGCAGGGATTAAGAAAGAAACGTGATGAATTACTAGATTTTAAAAAATATTTAACTGATAATTTATTTAAAGAAAATAAAGTTAGTTCTTTCAATCCACTTAAATTAAATGATAAATCAAATTCTAGTGCCAGGTATCTTTTTGCATCTGCACTTGCTCCACAAGGACATATTAATTTATATGAATCTTTATTTAAAGACACCGATTATTTAGTTTATCTAGACGATGACTTCTACCCAGAAACCGATCAGTTAATGCAGGATATTCTTAACGAATCTTTAGATAGAGGAATTAAACCAATTGTATTCATGTGTGGTTTAAATCCTAAACAAATTGATGTTATATATATTCCTCATTTCAATACAGCATGCTTGAGATCTAATAACTATCACCCCATAATTGATCATTACAATACAGAGTTAATTAATATAAGAGATAAAAGATCAACCCCTACCCATCTTAATGATGAAGAAAATATTAGTAAAGAACAATTTGACTTTTTAATCAATCGAGGCTTAACTTTATTGGCCCAAGCTAAAAATATACGAGAAGGATTAGAGGAAATATATATAGATGCTCAAGATTTTTATAAAGTAGATCAAATCGAAGAAAGACTGATAGATGAATTAATTAAGTGAACTAGTTGAGTCTGTCAAGTAATTGGTGTAAACATTCCGATAATGACCTATAAGAATAACTTAATTACAGGATAAAATGCTGAAGAAATCGAGGGAGTTTCCTTAGATAAGGGGAGCATCTCCCTCGATTTATC
>NZ_NIQC01000027.1 GCF_002216005.1 Natranaerobius trueperi | reverse complement strand
AGGTGCTCTATCTCTTACAGATTTTATCGGATATTCAAGTTTTTACCTAGATGTTTAAAATGGATAGTATTGAAATTCTGAGAACGAAAGAGCTTTTTAAAAGAAAATTTTACTTTATAGAGGGAGGGTGATTTTTTGATTACTGGAGAAATAATTAGTGTGGGTGATGAACTAATAGAGGGTAAAGTTTTAAATACAAATGCTAGTTATATAGCAGATCAATTAACTTCAATAGGAGTTAGTGTTAAGTATCATCAAACTGTAGGTGATGATAGTAAAGCTTTATACGAATTATTAAAGAGTTCTGTGAGTAGATCTAGTGTTATTATAATATCAGGCGGTCTAGGTCCTACTAGAGATGATATTTCAAAGGAAACTTTAGCTGATGCTTTACAGTTGCCGTTAGAATTTAGTGATCAAGAATATGAAAGAATAAATTCGTTTTTTAAATGTATTCAAAAACCAATGAGTGATAATAATAAAAAACAAGCATATATACCAAAAGGAGCAAGAATTTTAACAAATAAAATAGGGACTGCTTCAGGTTTTTTATTGACACATGATGAAAAGATCATTGTTATGTTACCAGGTCCTCCAAAGGAATTAAAACCTTTAGTCTATGAACAATTAATACCATACCTAAAACAAAAGTTCCCAAATAACCGAAATTATACTTTAAGTAAAACTCTTAAATTAATAGGGATAGGTGAATCTGTTGTAGACCAAGAACTTTCAAAGATGAACTTACCAGACGGAGTAGAAATAAGCCCATTGGCTTTTAGACATCAGGTTTACTTACAATTAAAAACTAAAGGAAAAGATAAAAATAAAATGATAAATACTCTTAACCTTGTTGAAAACGAAGTTAAAACACATTTTGATGAAAATTTATGGGGAGCAGAGAATGATAAACTTGAAGAAATAGTTACTAGACAGATGAAAGAAAAGAAGATAACGTTAGCAGCAGCAGAATCAATAACAGGTGGTATGATAACTAATAAAATAACCAATGTATCTGGTGCTAGCAATGTTTTGATTGGTGGAATAACAGCTTACTCTAACTATGCTAAAAAAAACAGTCTAAACATAAGTGCTGATGTATTAGATAAGTTTACATCTGTTAGTAAAAAAACTAGTTTTCATATGTCTAATAATGTTAGAAAAATCTTTAGATCAGATATAGGGGTTGGAATAACAGGGTACGCAGGTCCTACAGGAGATCAAGTAGGTTTAATCCATATTGTAATAACTAGTGATAAAGAGTCAAGACATTTAAAGACTGTTCTACCTGGAAGTAGAGAAGATATAAAAAATGGTTCAGCAGATTTAGCTTTAAATGAGTTGAGGTGTTTTATTTTAAAAACATTTAAATAGGGGAATCAAAATATGTCTAAGATGAACACTAAAACAGCGCAAATGGTCAAACTCTTTCTTATATCAGTAGTGACGGGACTAACCTTTGTATCTCTTTTAAGTACTTCTACATATAATTTAGGACCTTTTATGATAGAAGCGGAATTAAAGATTATTGATCATGGTTTAACAACAATTGATTTATCACCAATAGGTGAAGTAAGTGCAGAGACTCATAGTTCACCTGTTAAATTAAATGTTAATTTAGAAAGTATGGATTTAGATAAATTAACTAAATTAGTTATGTCTCCACCAAAAGAAGACCTTGTTTTGGAGTTTGAGAATCAAATCCACTCAATTATAAGATCTTTTTCTATTAAATTAATTGTATTAGGGGGCGCTGGTGGATTTTTTGGTACACTAATAAGTGGTTATAGGAATCGCGATAAATTGTTATTTGGAACATTGTTTCCAACCTTAGTTATAATAGCTCTTTTATTATTAACTTTTTTTACTTATGATGTAAATGCTTTTGAAAACCCTGAATTTGATGGAGTGTTAGAAGCTTATCCTTGGGTGATGGGTGTGGTAGATGATAGTCTTCGTGCTTTAGATGATGTTAGCTTACAGCTTCAAACTCTTTCAGAAAATTTGTTTATGTTTTTTGAAAAAGTACGAGATTTAGAAGGATTAGGTGCAATTGAAGGAGACCACAAAGTATTACACGTTTCTGATATTCATAATAATCCTGCTAGTTTAGATCTAGTGGCTCAAATAGTGAGAAACTTTCAAGTAGATATGATTATAGATACAGGGGATATTACTGATTATGGTTCACCTCTTGAAGCTGAATTAGCTTCTCGAATTTCAGGATTTAATGTACCATATGTTTTTATTTCTGGTAATCATGATTCACCACAAGTTATTAAGCGACTGGAGTCAGTTGAAAATGTTCATGCTATTAATAATAAAGAGATAATTGAAGTATTAGATTTTAAAATTGCTGGAATAGAAGATCCATCAGCAGACTCTACAGCAATGACAGTGCCAGATGAAAGTTTTTTAGATGACTATGCTATAAGATTAGAACAATTAATTGAAGAAAAAGGTGTTGAGCCTGATATATTGGGTGTTCATCACCCGCATATAGCAGAACATTTTAGAGAAGACATCCCGATTATTTTAACAGGTCATACACATCGTCCTGATGTGGATAAAGAGGAAGGAGAGTTAATAGTTAATGCAGGAACAACTGGAGCTGCTGGAATTCGTGGTCTAGAAGGGGGGGCAGATATCCCATACAGCATGGCAGTTTTACATTTTAACCGAGATAAAAAACCTGTGGCTATTGATTTAATAAAAGTTAGACATTTAGAATCAGGGTATAGAATAGAAAGGTTTGTAGTTGAAGAATATTTACGATAAAATTAAAAAAGAAGGATATTTACTTATAAAAGGAGAATTTTTAACATTCAGACTAAATATAGTTAAAAGATTTCAATGGGAGGGGAGTTAAAAATGGAAAAACAAAAAGCTTTAGATATGGCATTATCTCAAATTGAAAAACAATTTGGTAAAGGTTCAATTATGAAGTTAGGTGAAAATACAGCAAAAGCAAATGTAGATGTTATACCAACTGGTGCTTTATCCTTAGATATTGCTCTTGGAATAGGAGGTTTACCTAGGGGGAGAGTTGTTGAAGTTTATGGACCTGAATCTTCTGGTAAAACGACTGTTGCATTACACTCAGTTGCTGAAGCACAAAAGCGTGGAGGTAATGTAGCTTTTATAGATGCTGAACATGCTTTAGATCCGGCATATGCTCGTAATCTTGGAGTTAATATTGACGAGCTATTAGTATCTCAACCTGATACTGGTGAACAAGCATTAGAAATTGCTGAATCCCTAGTTAGAAGCGGGGCTATAGATGTTATAGTTGTTGACTCTGTTGCTGCCTTAGTTCCTAAAGCTGAAATAGAAGGCGAAATGGGAGATTCTCATGTTGGTCTTCAAGCTAGATTGATGTCCCAGGCATTAAGAAAATTATCAGGTTCAATTAGAAAATCAAGAACAACCGCTTTATTCATTAACCAAATTAGAGAAAAAGTTGGGGTTATGTTTGGTAATCCAGAAACAACTCCAGGAGGACGAGCTCTTAAATTCTATTCTTCAGTACGGATTGAAGTTAGAAGAACTGAATCTTTAAAAAAGGGAAATGATATAATAGGAAATAGAACTAGAGCTAAGGTTGTAAAAAATAAAGTGGCACCACCATTTAAAAAAGCTGAGTTCGATATCATGTATGGTGAAGGCATTTCTAAAGAAAGCAATATTTTGGATTTAGCTTCTGAATTAGATATAGTTACAAAAAGTGGACCTTGGTATTCATATGGTGATGATCGATTAGGACAAGGTAAAGAAAACGCTAGAAACTATCTTAGGGACAATCCTGATATTTCAGAAGCCATAGAGCTTCAGGTCTTACAGCATTATAATTTAGGTCAGACTGAATCAAATGAAGAAGATCAGGAAGAACAAAAGGATAATACAAAACAGAATAAGAAGGCAAAGAAGGGATAGAACATGTCAGACTCTGATACAGTAGATCAATTTCACGGAGCATATTCAAGAGCTATTAAATTTATGACTCATCGTCAAAAAACTACAAAAGAGATGAGAGATTACTTACTAAAAAAAGGCTATGACTTAAAAATTGTAGAAAAAGTGATTAACAGATTATATGAATTTGATTTTTTAAATGACTATAATTTTGCTAAGGAATATGTGTATAGTAAGGTGTTTAATACTAATACCCCTATTGGTCCCAAAAGAATACGATTAGAACTAAAACATAAAGGTATTGATAAAGAAATAATTGATAAAATAGTAAATGATATCTCACATGAAGAAGAAATGGATTTAGCTAAAAAATTAATATGTAAAAAAAATATTGAAATAGTTGATTTAAAAGTTAAACGAAAATTAGCAGTATATCTTGAACGCAGAGGTTTTTCAGAAGATGCAATCTTAAAGTTATTAAATATATGGTAAAATAAAACAATGGATTTAAGCTATTTCTTGACATGACCTATAAATAGGGATACAATTTAATAGACATGTTTACTTTGGTTAGCCCTCCTGACTAACTAGCTCTTTTTAATTCACTCGCAATAATATTTGCTGATTTGCATTAAATAGCAATTTAGCAAAGCAGGAGGTGAGGATTAATTAACAGTCTAATTGATATACTGTTACCAGTAGGTGCTGGAGCGATAGGTTTACTAATTGGATATCTTATTAGGAAAATGATTGCAGAAGCTAAAATTACCTCTGCTGAGGAGGCTGCAAATAGAATACTTGAGGATGCCAAAAAGCAAGGTGAGTCAATGAAAAGAGAAGCTCTCCTTGAGGCGAAAGAAGATATCCATAAACAGAGAAACGAACTAGAAAAAGAAAGCAGAGAAAGACGTAATGAGATTCAAAGGTATGAAAGGAAATTAGAACAAAAAGAAGACTCATTAACTAAACAACAAAAACGTTATGAACAAAAAGAAAAAGAGATAGCTGACAAAGAACAAAAACTGATAGAAAAAGAAGAAGGACTTAATCGGCTTTATGACAAACAGGTAGAAGAATTAGAAAACTTATCTGGTCTGACAACTCAAGAGGCAAAAGATATGCTTCTTAACCGGGTAAAAGATGATATCAGTCATGAAACTGCTATGATGATTAAAGAAATGGAAAGTCGTGCTAAAGAAGAAGCAGATAAAAAAGCAAGGAATATCATAACTATGGCGATTCAAAGATGTGCTGTGGATCATGTAGCAGAATCGACAGTTTCTGTTGTTTCACTTCCAAATGATGAAATGAAGGGAAGAATTATCGGGCGTGAAGGGCGAAACATTAGAACCCTTGAAACATTAACTGGGATCGATCTGATAATAGACGATACTCCAGAAGCTGTTATATTGTCAGGGTTTGATCCCATAAGAAGAGAAATAGCTAGAGTAGCACTTGAGAATTTAGTATCAGATGGACGAATTCATCCTGCAAGAATTGAAGAAATGGTAGAAAAAGCTAAAAA
Source organism: Natranaerobius trueperi (assembly GCF_002216005.1). Taxonomy (NCBI): domain Bacteria; kingdom Bacillati; phylum Bacillota; class Clostridia; order Natranaerobiales; family Natranaerobiaceae; genus Natranaerobius; species Natranaerobius trueperi. The sequence continues at coordinate 29,015 of NZ_NIQC01000027.1, read as the reverse complement.
AGAAGTTGATGAGAGAATCCGTGAAGAAGGTGAACAAGCCAGCTTAGATACAGGGGTTCACGGACTTCATACTGAAATAATTAAATTACTTGGTCGACTAAGGTTTAGAACAAGTTATGGTCAAAATGTTTTAAATCATTCTATAGAGGTTTCGAGATTATGTGGAGTTATGGCCAATGAGCTTGGAATAGATGTAGCAACAGCTAAACGAGCAGGGCTACTGCATGATATAGGAAAAGCTGTTGACCATGAATACGAAGGACCTCATGTGACAATAGGAGCAGAATTGGGTAAAAAATATGGAGAGTCCTCTGATGTGTTACATGCTATCTTGACACATCACGGTGACGAAGAAGCAGAAACATTAGAAGCTGTTTTAGTACAAGCAGCTGATGCAATTTCAGCAGCTAGACCTGGAGCACGTAGAGAAACTCTTGAATCTTATATTAAACGTCTTGAAAAATTAGAAGAAATAGCAGATTCTTATGAAAGTGTTGAAAAGGCTTTTGCTATACAGGCAGGTAGGGAAATAAGGATTATGGTAAAGCCAGAACAAATTAATGATGATACAACTATAAATTTAGCGAGAGATATTTCTAAACAAATTGAAGCAGAACTAGACTATCCTGGACAAATTAAAGTTACTGTAATAAGAGAAACTCGTGCTGTAGAATATGCTAAATAATGCAGATTTAAAAATAAGTGTCCCTAATTTGGGGACACTTATTTTTAAAATATTAATTATGTAAAAATATTAGGGGAGGAAACTAAATGAGGATTTTAATGATAGGTGATATAGTAGGAAATCCAGGACGGAAATGTATACGTGATCTGTTACCTAAAATTAAAGAAAATTATAATATAGATTTTACTATAGCAAATTGTGAGAATCTAGCTGGTGGTAAAGGCATTAATAAAAAAGTAATTAATAATATTTTTACTTATGGTGTTGATGTTGCAACATCTGGTAATCATATTTGGGATAAAAAAGAAATATTCGATTTCATAGATTCTGAAACTAGAATTTTGCGACCAGCTAATTATCCAGTCAAAACACCTGGTAGAGGTTATCATATTTTTGAATTAAATGGAAACAATATTGGTATAATAAATTTATCAGGACGAGTTTTTATGTCTGATTTAGATTGTCCATTTCAGAAGGCTTCTACTATAATAGAAGAGTTGAGATCACAATGCAAGATAATTTTATTAGATTTTCATGCTGAAGCAACTTCTGAGAAGATGGCTTTAGGTAGGTATTTAGATGGTAAGGCTTCGGCTATTGTTGGAACTCACACTCATGTACAAACATCTGATGAGCGAATTTTTGAAAATGGTACAGGATATATAACGGATATTGGTATGACTGGACCGTATGAATCAATATTAGGTGTTGAATCTGAACCTGTAATAAATAACTTTTTAACACAGCTTCCAGAAAGATTTGAAGTAGCATCGGGTAAGGTGCAGTTTAATGGTGTCGTGATCGAAATTGAAGAGGCCGATGGTAAATGCAAAGATATAGAACGAATTCAAGATTTACACGAATTTTAGAAAAATATTTATTTAAAAAAGGAATTTTTAGTATTTTGTAGAATACATTTACTGTAGAACTATCATACAATATATCTTATAGGAGGTTTGATCAATGGAAGTATTAAAAGTTTCAGCAAATTCAAATCCTAACTCTGTTGCAGGTGCATTGGCCGGAGTTATTAGAGAGAGAAACAGTGCAGAGATTCAGGCTATAGGAGCCGGTGCATTGAATCAGGCTGTCAAAGCAGTTGCAATCGCAAGAGGTTTTGTCGCACCTAGCGGTATTGACCTTATTTCTATTCCTGCCTTTACAGACATAGAAATCGATGGTGAGGAAAGAACTGCAATTAAGTTAATCGTTCAGCCTCGATAGTTTCTTTTTATTTTACTTATTTTATAATTTAAATTTGTATTTGCAGTTAAATTAAGCGCCCTTAGTGGCGCTTTTTTTTCTAATTATCTACAATAAAGAGAGGGGTGTTTATATGGAAAATATACATGACAAATCATTTGTAGTTGATGGTCATTGTGATTCTGCTTTAAATTTTGATGGTTCTTATAATTTTTTTGAAAGAAATGAATCAGTTCATCTTGATTACGAAAAGATGAAAATAGGAGGTATTAACCTTCAATTTTTCGCCTTATTTGTAGATGATACTTTTATTCCTGGTTCATCATTTAGTAGAAGCATACAATTACTTGAACGTTTAAAAGGTAATGTAAAAGAAAGTGGACAAGGTAAATTAGAATTTATTGAAAAAAAGGATGGTTTAAAAAAAGCCGTTAATAATAGTGATAATAGCCAAGTATATGGTTTATTAACTTTAGAAGGTGGTGAAGCTCTAGAAGGTAAAATTGAACATTTAACAGCTTTATATGAATTAGGTGTTAGAGGTATAACTTTAACTTGGAACAGGCGAAATGAACTAGCAGATGGATGTGACCTTGAAAATAAAGCTGGAGGCTTAACTAAATTCGGGGAGCAAGTAGTGAGCAAAATGGACCAACTAGGTATGTTAATAGATGTGAGTCATTTATCACAAAATAGTTTTTATCATCTTATTGAAATAACTGACTCACCGATCGTAGCAAGTCACTCTAATGTATTTTCTCTAAATAACCATCTTAGAAACTTAACTGATGAGCAAATAAAAATTATTGCAGAATCAGGCGGCTTATTAGGTATTAATTTTTTTAGTAAGTTTTTAACAAATAAACCAAGGGCAGATTTGGAAGATCTATATAAACATATAAAATACATTGTAGATTTAGTTGGTGATAATTATGTAGCCCTTGGATCTGATTTTGATGGTATGACAAGTCCTCCTAAAAACTTAGAGGATGCCTCAAAATTACCTAATTTAACTGATTATTTACTACAAAGGGGTTTATCAGAATCAAGTATAGAAAAAATCCTTGGAACTAACTGGATAAGGGTATTACAAAATGTGTTACCAAACTAGTATTTGATGTATAAGTAAAGGTGGTATCGATATGAAATGTTTTGGAGATCTACATGTCCATTCAACGGCTTCTGATGGAATTTTATTACCAGAAGAATTATTACAAAGAGCTGACAATAAAAATTTGTCTTATATGGCTTTAGCTGATCATGATACATTACTAGGAACAAAAAAATTAATGGAAAATAATAATTCACAAAATGTTCAAGTGGTTCCTGCGGTAGAAATTACTAGTGACTATAAAGATGGAGAAATACATATTCTGGGCTATTTTATTGACATATATTCAAAAAAGCTTAATGAAACTCTAAAAACCATGCGTTCTGAAAGAACAGTTAGAATTGAGAAAATGATTGGAAATTTATCGGACTTAGGTTGTGAAATATCTAAAAAAAATGTTTTTAAAAATGCAGGGGCTGGGACTGTCGGAAGACCACATATTGCAAGAGAACTTGTTAACTATGGATATGTAAATGATGTAGTAGAAGCTTTTGATAGATATTTAGCAAAAGATAAACCTGCATATGTTCCAAGAGAAAAGTTAACTCCTAAAGAAGCTATAGATTTAATCAAAAATAATGGTGGAGTAGCAGTTTGGGCTCACCCAGGTTTAGTAAAAAGTCCATATGAGTATTTACTAGAATTAATTGATTTAGGTATTCAAGGGGTGGAATTATATCACCCTTCGCATTCCATTAATTTTGAAATCGAGTGGAAAAAATTATGCGAAGACAAAGAATTATTAATAACCGGAGGATCAGATTTTCATGAATTTAATGATTTACATTCTGATGATATTGGAGTGAAAGGGATCAGTTGTAATCATATTGAAAAATTAAAAAAGAGGAGCTACATTGGACCAATGGATTAATCCATTGGTCTGTTTTTTTCAAAAAAATAGAAGGAAATTTGTAATATTTACCGAAGGAATTTATTAGAAATTATAATGAAGAGATATTGGACTAATCCAATTACATGATCCAACTATAAGGGAAGTGATGTTATGGAGTTTGAATTAGACAGAAAAACAAGTGTTCCATATTACTTACAAATTGCTAACAATATAAAACAATTTGTTGAGTCTGGTTTTTGGAAAAGCGGTACGAAATTACCTACTGAACGAGAATTATCAGAACGTTTACAAGTTAGTAGAAATACCGTTAGCATGGCATATAAGGAATTACAAACAGAAGGTGTGATAGTTTGTCATCAAGGTAGAGGTACATTTGTTTCAGAACAAGATGATAAACTTAAGCAACAGAGTCGAAAAGAGCGTTTGTTAAAAATTATTGATGTTTCTATTGAGGAAGCTATACAATTAGGTTTTTCTTTAGATGAATTTCTAGATATTACTCATATAAGAGCTCGTGAAAAGCAAGAGATGTTAACACAGCTTAAAATTGCTTTTATTGAATGCAATGAAGAACAAATAAATTATTTTGTCAATGAATTATATTTCGATCAAGGTGTATCGATATTACCAGTCCTATTATCAGATTTAAAAGAAAATACAGAAAGTTATAACGAACAATTAAAAGATGTTGATGTTATTATCACAACATTCTTTCATTTAGAAGAAATTAAAGACCTATTAAAAAATTTAAATGTCGATATTGTTCCTATAGCACTCGAACTGCAAATGGAAACTGTTGTAAAGATAGCTCGTTTTTCACAGGAAACAAAGATTGGTTTAGCTTGCAAATCTGAAAATTTTGCAGAAAAATTTAAAAATGCTATATCTAAAACCGGAATAAATAACATAGAGATCTATTATACGACTAATACTTCTGAAGATGAATTAATCAACTTTGTTAACTCAGTTGATCAAATTGTAACAAGTCCAGGGAGAAAGAAGTATTTAGAGAAAATCATTAGTGAAAAAAAAGATATAGTGGAGGTGATTTTCAAGCCTGATGAAGCTTCATTGAATTTACTTAAAACCACTTTAGTGGATTTAAAACAAAAAGTTAGGGGGAAAATTGATGAGCACTGAAAGGTCTATACCGGTTGAAGTAGCTTCAAAATGGTGTAAAGCGTGTGGTATTTGTATTGAATATTGCCCTAAGAAAGTTTTAGATTATGATAAGAAAGGAAAGGCAATTGTAAAAAATCATGAAGCTTGTATTAAATGTGGATTATGTGAACTTCGGTGCCCTGATTTTGCCATTGTTGTAAAGAAGGAGGATGAATCTAATGAAAAATAGTGAAGCTGTGTTAATGCAAGGGAATGAAGCTTGTGTTAAAGGTGCCTTACAGGCTGGCGCAACTTTCTATGCAGGTTATCCAATAACCCCATCATCAGAGGTGGCTGAAGGTTTTGCTGAAGAATTACCAAAAATGGGCGGTAAGTTCATCCAGATGGAGGATGAAATTGGTAGTATGGCAGCTATTATTGGGGCATCTCTAGCTGGGTCAAAAAGTATTACAGCAACTAGTGGTCCTGGTTTTTCATTAAAACAAGAAAACTTAGGTTATGCTTGTATGGCAGAAGTTCCTTGTGTAGTTGTTAATGTCCAAAGAAGTGGACCAAGTACAGGAGGTCCTACAGCATCTTCACAAGGAGATGTTATGCAAGCAAAATGGGGAACTCATGGAGACCATCCTGTAATTGCTCTTTCTCCTTACTCAGTTAGAGAAACATATGATATGACGATTCAAGCTTTTAATTTAGCAGAAAAGTTTCGGACTCCAGTAATACTTTTATTAGATGAAGTGGTTGGGCATTTAAGAGAAAATGTAAACCTTCCTAAGAGGGATGAAATAAAAATCATAAATAGAAAAAAACCTAATGAAAATGAAGAAGAATATTTCCCTTATCAAGCTGATGAAGATGGAATTCCACCTATGGCTAACTTTGGTGAAGGTAAACCCTATCATGTAACTGGTTTACATCATGACAAGACGGGTTTTCCAAATTTAAAACCAGAGATTGTAGATGATTTAATTAAACGGTTAGTAGATAAAGTTGAAAAGGCTTCAGATGAGATTATTGATCTAGAAGTAGATATACCAGAAGATGCAGAAACAGTTATAATCTCTTATGGGTCTGTAGCAAGATCAGCTATTAGTGCATGTAAGGACCTTAGCACTAAAGGTGAAAAGATAGGGTATATTAGACTAAAAACGATTTGGCCATTCCCTTATGAACAGATAACTCAATACTTAAAATGTGTTAATAATATAATAGTTCCAGAAATGAATTTAGGGCAAATTTTAGGAGAAGTTGAAAAGTGTGTTGATTCAAATCAAAATGTAAGAGGAGTTCATAGAGTTGATACTCACCTTATCACTCCTCAGGATATTATTAAATCCATTGAAAGGGAGGAAAAGTAATGAGCGCCCATTTAAGAAAATACTTACGTTTAGATAAAATTCCTCATATATGGTGTCCGGGTTGTGGCCATGGTATTATACTTAATAGTCTTATAAGAGGTATTGATCAAGCAGGTTTAGATCAAGAAAAAACAGTAGTAGTATCTGGTATTGGTTGCTCTTCTAGAGCTCCTGGTTATCTGAATTTTAATACTCTTCACACAACCCATGGTAGAGCTTTAGCTTATGCTACAGGAGTAAAACATGCAAATCCAGACCTTAACGTTATTGTTTTAACAGGGGATGGAGATAGTACTGCAATTGGAGGTAATCACCTGATTCATGCGGCTAGAAGAAATATTGGGATTACTACTATTGTATTTAATAATAATATTTATGGAATGACTAGTGGTCAGTATTCTCCAATGACACCAACTGATGCCTACGCAACTACTTCTCCTTATGGAAATGTTGAAACTTCATTTGACTTGTGTGGACTTGTTAAATCTGCAGGTGCTACTTATGTAGGTAGAGGCGCTACTTATCAGACTAAACAACTAACACAAGTAATTACCGATTCCCTAAAACATAAAGGTTTTTCATTTGTAGAAGCTTTAAGCCAATGTCCTACTTATTATGGTAGAAGAAATCAATTAAAGACTGCTATTGATATGTTAAATTGGCAGAAAGAAAATACCGTTAGTGTTAGGGCCTATGACAAGTTACCTGAAGAGAAAAAAGCAAGAAAAATTGTTTTAGGAGAATTATGGAAAGATGAGTCAAGACCAGAGTATACGGAAAAGTACCAACAGATGCTTGATACTGTTAGGGAAAAGGAGTTGAGATCATGAAAAGGTGGGAATTAAGATTAAGTGGTTCTGGTGGCCAAGGTTTGATATTAGCTGGAATTATCTTAGCTTCTGCTGCTACGAAAGAAGGTAAAAACGTTATTCAGACTCAAAGTTACGGCCCTGAAGCTAGAGGTGGAGCAAGTAAGTCAGAAGTTATTATTAGTGATGAAGAAATTGATTATCCTGAAGTAACAACTCCAAATTTTTTACTTACTTTAACTGAAGAGGCTTTTAACAAATATACAACTGATATATCTGAAGAATGTAAAGTCTTGGTTGATAGTCAACTAGAGATTGATAAAGCATGTGGTGAATTGCACCAAATACCATTTTTAAAAACAGCTGAAACGGAAATCGGAAAAAAGATAGTAGCAAATATGGTGGCTTTAGGAGCTACAGTATACTTTACACAAGCAGTTTCTAAGTCCACAACAAAAGAAGCAATATCAAATTATGTACCAAAAGGTACCGAAGAACTGAATTGGAAGGCATTTGAGAGGGGGTATGAGTTAGCTGAAGAATACGGGGATTAGTAGAAATCTGATTTTTTTAAAAGTTTTAATTAAATAAAAGGGGGTTTTTTAAATGTCAGAAAATACTAATGTGTATCAGATAGTTCAGCAGCAGATTAAAGAAGCGGTGGATATGTTAGGACTTGATTATACTGTCTTTGAAATGCTCAAACAGCCTCAAAATGTATTAGAAGTTTCATTCCCTGTTAAAATGGATGATGGATCAATTAAAGTTTTTCGCGGTATAAGGTCACAACATTGTGATGTATTAGGTCCTTTTAAAGGTGGTTTACGGTTCCATCCTACAGTAGAAATGGATGAAGCTAAAGCATTGTCTATGTGGATGACATTTAAGTGTGCAGTAGTAGGGGTTCCGTATGGTGGTGCAAAAGGTGGAATAGAGTGTAATCCAAAAGAAATGAGTCAAGGTGAATTAGAACGTTTAAGTAGAGGATTTATAAAAAATGTAGCTAATTTTATTGGGCCGGAAAAAGATATTCCTGCACCAGACGTTTATACAAACCCACAAGTTATGGCATGGATGATGGATGAATTTAGTAAAGTCAGAGGTTATAATAACTTTGGAATTATGACTGGTAAACCTATAAATATTGGAGGTTCAAAAGGTCGTTCAGAAGCTACTGGAAGAGGATGTGTGTATGTAACTCGTGAGGCTGTTAAAGAATTAGGCTGGAATATGAAAGATATGAAAGTTGTAGTGCAAGGATTCGGTAATGCAGGTAGTATAGCAGCAAAACTGTTATATGATATGGGAGCAACTATAGTTGCCACAAATGATTCAGTATCAGGAGTCTATAGTGAAGAAGGGGTTAACCCATACGAACTAGAAAAATACAAAAAAGAGACTGGTTCAGTTAAAAACTATCCTGGAACAGAAAATGTTACTAATAGTGAATTACTTACTTTAGAATGTGATATATTGATACCTGCTGCTTTAGAAAACCAGTTAACACAAGCTAATGCTAGTGATATAAAAGCTAAAATCATAGCAGAGGCTGCTAACGGTCCGACTACTCCTGAAGCAGATAAAATTTTATTTGAAAAAGGTGTCATAACTTTACCAGATATTCTAGCCAACGCAGGTGGTGTTACTGTAAGTTACTTTGAATGGGTACAAAACTTACAGAACTTTTACTGGACTGAAGATGAAGTAAATAATAGAATGGAAGAGATGATGGTGGATGCATTTAAATCGTGTTATAAGACTAGAGAAAGCTATGATGTACACATGAGAACCGCAGCTTATTTACTTGCCGTTCAGCGCCTTGCTGATGCTATGAAAACTAGAGGTTGGTTAAACTAAAACAAGGATTAAAAAAGATGGGAGATCTAGACAAAGCTAGATCTCCCTTTAACACAACATTAACCAACAGGAGGGATCCTTTTGTCCGAAAACAAAAATAAATTGAGAGAAGAGTTAGAAAACTGGAAAAATGGTACTTTAAAGAAAGCTTTAGATCGATTCCCAGAAAGAAGAGAGGAGTTTAAAACAAACTCTGATATTCATGTAGATCCACTATATACTCCTCTTAATGAAGAAGATTATATAGAAAATTTAGGGTTTCCAGGAGAATATCCATTTACCCGTGGAGTACAGCCAACAATGTATAGGGGTAAATTCTGGACTATGAGACAATATGCAGGTTTTGCGTCTGCAGAAGAGACTAATAGACGTTTTAAATATCTTTTAGAACAAGGTCAAACTGGTTTGAGTGTTGCTTTTGATTTACCTACTCAAATAGGTTACGATTCTGATCATCCTATGGCCCATGGAGAGGTTGGGAAAGTAGGAGTAGCCGTAGATACTTTAGAGGATTTAGAAATTTTATTTGATAAAATTCCTTTAGATAAGGTTAGTACTTCAATGACAATCAATGCACCAGCGGCAGTATTATTAGCTATGTATATTGCAATTGGGGAAAAACAAGGTATATCTAAAGAAAAACTTGCAGGTACGATTCAGAATGATATTTTAAAAGAATACATAGCTAGAGGTACTTACATATTTCCACCAGAGCCTTCTATGAGGTTAATTACAGACATTATTAAGTATTGTAGTAAAGAAGTACCACGTTGGAATACAATAAGTATTAGTGGTTATCATATCCGTGAGGCTGGAAGTAATGCAATTCAAGAAATAGCGTTTACTATAGCAAACGGACTAGCTTATGTTGATGCTGCATTAGAAAGTGGTCTTGATATTGACGAGTTTGCACCTAGACTTTCATTTTTCTTTAATTCCCATTTGGACTTTTTTGAAGAAATTGCAAAGTTCAGAGCTGCAAGAAGACTATGGGCAAAACTGATGAAAGAACGTTATGGAGCGAAAAACCCTAAGAGTATGAAAATGCGCTTTCATACACAAACAGCAGGGTGTACTTTAACAGCACAACAACCAAATAATAATGTTGTAAGAGTAACACTGCAGGCTTTAGCAGCTGTACTTGGAGGAACACAGTCTCTTCATACTAATTCACGAGATGAGGCCCTATCTTTACCAACTGAAGAATCAGTTCAAATAGCTTTAAGAACTCAACAAATTATTGCAAATGAAAGCGGTGCGGCAGATACTGTTGATCCTATTGGTGGTAGTTACTATGTAGAAAATTTAACTAATAAACTCGAACAAGAGGCTCAAGAGCTAATAAATAAGATCGATGATTTAGGTGGAGCGCCTAAAGCGATTGATCAAGGTTTTATACAAAAAGAAATACAAGATAGTGCTTATGAATGGCAAAAATCTGTAGAGGATAAAGAACAAATTATAGTCGGGTTGAATGAGTTTAAAGTTGAAGAAGAATTAAACTTAAGCACTCACAAAGTAGATGAAAAAGTTGCTGATGCTCAGAAAAATAAATTAGAGAAGATTCGAGAGAAGCGGGATAATAAAACTGTCGAGGATTGCTTAAATAAATTACAAGATGCGGCTGAAGGAACTGATAATTTAATGCCTTATATAATTAAAGCTGTTAAGGAATATGCAACATTAGGTGAAATTTGTGGTGCATTAAGAGAGACTTTCGGTGAATATGAAGCGGATAGTTATATTTAAGCAACATAAAAGGAGGTTATGTTAACAGTGACACCTATAAGAGTTGTTGTTGGAAAACCAGGGTTAGATGGTCATGATAGGGGGGCAAAATTCATAGCAAGAGCCCTAAGAGATGCTGGTATGGAGGTTATCTATACTGGACTTAGGCAAACCCCTGACCAAATTGTTTCAATTGCATTACAAGAAGATGCTAAGGTATTAGCATTAAGCTGTTTATCTGGAGCTCATAATGAGTTGTTTCCAAAGATTGTTTCATTATTAAAAGAACACGATGCAGAGGATATTTTGGTTTTAGGTGGTGGAGTTATACCAGAAGATGATATTCCATATTTGAAAGAACAAGGCGTATCCGAAGTATTTACTCCTGGGACAACAAGTAATGATATTATAGAATTTATTAAAAATAATGTTTCAAAGGAGGGTGCTTAATGGTTAATAAAGTTGACCATATTGGAATTGCTGTGAAAGATCTCGAGAAAGCTTTAGAATTTTATGAGAATAATCTAGATATAAATTCTGTTGGAACTGAAGAAGTAGAAGAGCAAAAAGTAAAAGTTGCTTTTCTACCTATAGGAGATACAAAAATTGAATTATTAGAAGGAATGACAGAGGATAGTCCAATAAATAAATTTATAGATAAAAAGGGTGCTGGTGTACAGCATATAGCTTTTAGAGTTGATGATATTGAGAAACGTTTACAAGAGTTAAAAGATCAGGGTATTAGACTTATAGATGAGACTCCTAGATATGGAGCGGGTGGTGCTAGAATAGCTTTTGTTCATCCGAAAAGTACTGGTGGAACTTTGATTGAACTTTGTGAAAGAAAATAAAGTTATTAGGAGGTATTCACAATGGCAAACGATGAATTTTCAAAACTTGAAATATTACAAAAAGAAAAAGAAAAGATTCACCAAGGTGGAGGAGAAAACCGAATAGCTAAACAACATGAAAAAGGTAAAATGTCTGCAAGGGAAAGAATTGATAATTTTTTAGATGATGGAAGTTTTGCTGAGCTAAACGCTTTTGTAAAGCATCGACAAACTCAATTAGGAATGGATAAAAAAGAAGCCCCAGGAGAGGGTGTTGTAACAGGATATGGTACCGTTGAAGGACGATTAGTTTATGTTTATGCTCAAGATTTTACTGTTTTAGGTGGTACCTTAGGTGAGATGCATGCATATAAGATATGTAATGTTATGGATCAAGCAGCAAAAGTTGGTGCACCTTTAATTGGACTTAATGATTCAGGTGGAGCACGTATACAAGAAGGTGTAGATGCTTTAAAAGGGTACGGTAATATATTCTATAGAAATACTATTTATTCAGGTGTGATACCTCAAATTTCTGCAATTATGGGACCTTGTGCAGGAGGAGCAGTTTATTCACCGGCTCTTACCGATTTTGTGTTTATGGTAAGAGATACAAGTCAAATGTTTATTACAGGTCCTTCTGTAATAAAAACTGTTACTGGTGAAGAAGTAACCTTTGAGGAACTAGGTGGAGCTGATGCACATAATACCAAAAGTGGAGTAGGACATTTTGCCACAGATGATGATAAAGACTGTTTAGATAGTATAAGAGAATTATTACAGTTCTTACCTTCTAATAATATGGAAGAACCACCTGTCTTTGAACCTAGTGATGATCCAAATAGAAAAGAAGAAGATTTAAAAGACTTAATCCCAGAAAATCCGAACAAACCTTATGATGTTAGAAAAGTTATCACTCGTGTTGTAGATGATAATTACTTTTTTGAAGTTCAAGAAAGCTATGCTAAAAATATAGTGATTGGTTTTGCTAGATTAAATGGTAGAACTGTTGGGGTAGTTGCTAATCAGCCTTCTCATTTAGCAGGTTGTTTAGATATTAATGCTTCTGATAAAGGGGCGCGCTTTATTAGATATTGTGATTCATTCAATATTCCTTTAATTACATTCCAAGACGTACCTGGTTACTTACCGGGAACTGCTCAAGAACATGGAGGAATTATACGACATGGAGCTAAATTACTATATGCATATTCAGAAGCTACAGTACCAAAGTTAACTGTAATTCTTCGTAAGTCTTATGGTGGATCATACATAGCAATGTGCTCAAAATCGTTAATGGCTGATGTCGTGTATGCTTACCCTTCTGCAGAAATTGCTGTTATGGGACCTGAAGGTGCAGCAAATATCATATTTAAAAAAGAAATCGAAAACTCAGATGACCCTGAACAAACTCGTCAAGAGAAGATTGATGAATATAGAGAACAATTTGCTAATCCATATGTTGCAGCATCACGAGGAAGGGTTGATGATATTATAGATCCAAGAGAAACACGTCCTAGATTGATCTATGCTTTAGAAACCCTAGATAATAAAAGAGAAGAACGACCAGCGAAAAAGCATGGAAACTTTCCTGTCTAGAATGAGTTAACCTTAATCAAAAGGATGTGATATGAATGGGTATTGATATGGAAACTTTGAATCAGGGGTTACAGGTTACTTTCCTAGGCTTTTCTGTAGTACTTATTGCTCTATTTATGTTATTTCTCATTATGATTCTGTTTGGTAAAATCTTTAATCCAGAATCAAAAAAGCAAGAACCTCAAATTGAACAACAAGAAACTAAATCTAGTGAACAAAAACAAGAAATTGACGAGCAGGAAAGTGAACCTTCTCCTCAGGTTGTAGCTGCAATTTCTGCTGCAATCTCATTAGCTTTAGGAGATAAAGATTCAAGTTTTAGGATTACAAGTATAAGGCCTATTAATAGGCCAGTAAATTCTTCATGGAAATTCATGAGTAAGAAAGCTCAAATGGAAGCTACACCTAATAATAAGAAGTAACAATAAGGAGCTGATTTTGGTGAAAAAATTTCGTGTGACAGTTCAAGGTGAAACTTATGAGGTAGAAGTAGAAGAGGTTTCTGAAGAGGCAAATACACCTTCAGAACCAGTAAAGAAAACTGAACCAAAAAAGCAACCAGCACCTCAACCCTCTAAACCTAAAGAATCTAAAAAAGAAGATAAATCTGTTGCTGGCGGTAATACAATTACCGCACCTATCGCTGGAAACGTTTTAGATGTTAAAGTTTCACCAGGAGATCAAATAGATAATGGGCAGGTAGTTATGATACTCGAAGCTATGAAAATGGAAAATGAAATATCAGCTGAAAGTTCTGGTACAGTAAAAGAAGTGAAAGTTGAAAAAGGAGCAACAGTGAACTCAGGCGATATATTAATCGTCTTAGAATAGGAGGGAGAGGTTAGATATGGTTTTAGAACAAATCTCTGAATTCTTAGAAACCACTGCTTTCTACCATCTTAGTTTCCCTAAGCTGATAATGATAATTATAGCTTGTTTTTTACTTTATTTAGCAATTGCAAAGAAATATGAACCTTTACTTCTTGTGCCAATTAGTTTCGGTATGTTACTTGTTAATATACCACTAGGTGGAATCATGGAAGAAGGAGGATTATTATACTACTTATATAAACCTGTAGAATGGGGTGTTTATCCACCACTAATCTTTCTAGGTGTGGGAGCTATGACAGACTTTGGTCCTCTAATAGCAAACCCCAAGACGTTTCTATTAGGTGCCGCAGCCCAGTTTGGTATATTTTTAGCCTTTTTAATATCTCTATTTGTAGGTTTTACTCCAGCAGAAGCTGGTTCTATAGGAATTATAGGGGGTGCTGATGGTCCAACGGCTATTTTCACAGCAAGTCAATTAGCACCTGAGTTATTAGGTTCTGTAGCCATTGCAGCCTATGCCTACATGGCTTTAGTACCAATCATCCAACCTCCTATTATGAAGCTGTTAACAACAGAAGATGAGCGAAAAATTGTTATGGAACAGCTTAGGCCTGTAAGTAAAAAGGAAAAGATCCTCTTTCCAATAGTAGTAGCTATATTAACTATTTTCTTAATACCTTCAGCTATTCCATTGTTAGGAATGTTGATGTTTGGAAATTTACTAAAAGAAAGTGGAGTTACTGATAGATTAAGTAATGCTGCACAGAATGAGTTAAATAACATAGTAGTTATTTTCTTGGGTTTAACAGTTGGGGCTACGGCTCATGCTGATAGCTTTTTACGAATGGAAACGATAAAAATAATAGTACTAGGTCTTTTTGCATTTGCAATAGGAACTACAGTAGGAGTACTTTTAGGGAAATTAATGAGTAGATTAACAGGAGGAAAGATAAATCCTCTTATCGGAGCAGCAGGGGTATCAGCAGTACCAATGGCAGCTCGAGTTACTCAATCAGTAGGTAGTGAGGCAAATCCAAACAACTTTTTAATTATGCATGCTATGGGTCCAAATGTAGCAGGTGTTATTGGTTCGGCAATTGCCGCTGGGATTTTACTTGCAATGCTTTAGCTTTATTTATGCATAAAGATTATCACCCGGCTATATATTAAAGTAGAGGGAATTTATATTAATAAGCCGGGTGATAATTTATGAAGTTTAGTAATTTGACTAAAAAACAAAAAATATATTGTGGTATTTGTTTGGTGGTTTTTTTATGCATAA
This sequence comes from Natranaerobius trueperi, assembly GCF_002216005.1. Taxonomy (NCBI): domain Bacteria; kingdom Bacillati; phylum Bacillota; class Clostridia; order Natranaerobiales; family Natranaerobiaceae; genus Natranaerobius; species Natranaerobius trueperi. The sequence goes on along the minus strand of NZ_NIQC01000027.1, from coordinate 13,747 downwards.
TTTTAGTAATTTCATTAGATTTTGGTTATCGAATGACATATAGTAATAAATATAATCCGAGTACATTTTTAGCAGGAAAGCAGGTTCAGGGATTAAATTATGAAGAAGGGAACAAATTAATAGAAGAAAAAATAACAGAAATCAAAAATAAAGATATTTCACTAATATATGATGATTATCGTTTAGAAACAAGCTTCGAAGAGTTAGGTATTCATTGGTCTAAAGACAAGACTCATAAAGAACTGATAAGTGAAGAAATGAGTTTTGGAAAAGGGATAAAACATATACTTGGTTTGTATGAAGATGAATCTGAAATTAAGTTACAGTTTAAAAAAGATGAGACAACTTTGGATAAGATACTTAAAAAAGTAAGTGATGATATAAGTAAAAACCCTAAAGATGCACAATTTAAAGTAGATAATTTAGAACAAAAAGTGAGAATTATCCCCCATGAAGAAGGGTATGAGCTTGATAAAAAACAAAGTAAAGATAATATATTAGATAAGTTGGAATTAGTCTCAGAAGGTAAATTAGAAACAGAGCAATTAGACTTTGAATTAACAACAAGAAAAGTTCCTGTCGATAAAACATCGGATGACCTAAAAGCCATGAATTTAGATAGTGTGATCGGCTCCTTTGCCACTAGCTTTTCTGCAAATGAAGATGAAAACAGGGTCGCGAATATATCATTAGCAGCAGATTATATCAATGAAACCTTGATTAAACCAAAAGAACAATTTTCTTTTAATGAAACTGTTGGACCTATAAATAAAGAAAATGGATATAAAACTTCGTCGATAATAGTTGATGGCGAGTTTGTTGATGGTGTGGGCGGGGGAGTATGTCAAGTTTCTTCTACAGTATATAATTCAGTATTAAAAACTGGGATTGAACCTGTTGAACGCTATCCACATGGTAGACCTGTTGGTTATGTTGGTTTAGGGCGGGATGCTACAGTTGCATATGATTATCTAGATTTAGTAGTAGAAAACACCTTAGAAAATCCAATACTGTTTTCGGCGTTTGTAGATGAAAATGAGATCCAAATTGATGTTTTTGGTAGTGAACAAGATTATAACTATACTGTACAAAAAACAGATTATACAGAGTTACAACCAGAAAAAAAATATAAGTATCAGTCAAAAGATGGTATCAAAGAAAAGATATCTAAAAGTGAGAAGGATACGATTATATCTGAGTACTTAGATAAAGAAGACATCAAAAAAGAACAAAAAAATCTTGAACAACTTGATATTGATGGCCTCATTATAGAAAAACTTAATAGTGGAAGAACAGGTCATAAAATTGATGTTTGGTTAGTTAAGAAAAAAGAGCAACAAGAAATAGATAAACAACATTTATCAACAGATGTTTATCCATCTGAAAAAAAAGTATATCTATTAAAAGAAGAGTAATATATATGGATTGACGTTTTACAGCGATTATTTTAGAATGAAACTGTTAGAACTTATAATAAATTATAAAGTTGATTTTATAAAAAATTATAATAAAGGAGAGTTTACATAATGCATAAAGTGACTGCAGGTGTTTCGAATCGACATCTTCACGTAAGTCAAGAGGATCTTGAAAACTTATTCGGTGAAGGGTATGAACTAACTCCAGTAAAGGATTTAGGTCAACCAGGACAGTATGCTGCTGAAGAAACTGTTACATTAAAGGGGCCTAAAGGGACAATAGATCGAGTACGAGTATTAGGTCCTATAAGAAGTAAAACTCAAGTAGAATTATCTCGAACTGATAGTTTTGTACTAGGAATTAATCCTCCAGTAAGGGACTCTGGAGATATTGAAGGTTCTGAAGGTCTAACACTCATAGGACCTAAAGGTGAAGTGGAATTAGAAAAAGGTGTAATTTTAGCAAAAAGGCATATTCATTTACACACAAGTGACGCAGAAAAAATGGACTTACAAGATAAAGACCTAGTAAAGGTAGATATAGAAGGAGAACGCGGAGTTTTATTTAAAGAGGTATTAGTTAGGGTTAAAGATAGTTATGCAGCTGAATTTCACATTGACACAGATGAAGCAAATGCTGCAGGTGTCAAAAATGGTGATCAGGTAACAATTATCAAAGATTAATAATATCTACTTACGAAGGGAATAATTTTACTAAAATTAATGCGGCAGTGTTCTGCCGCATTAATTTTTTTAGTATTGACCATGATTAACATTACGCTTGAATTTTCTTGTAAGAATCAATATTGATAATAGACTTATTAGTCGAGTCTAAAAATTCATTTTATTTAAGGAGATGTACCAGGTAATTTCGCAGTTAGGACATATAACTTGATGAATACAGTCATTATTAGTCTCACTATCCCTTTCTTCTTCTGGATATAGTTCTGTTGCAGTCTCATATGGTCCATATGGATCTAGATTATCATCTATATTTGTGTTTTCTTCCATAATTTCTCTACAATTAGGACAATATTCTTCTAACGTAATTAGACCATTACAAATAGGACAGATTCTATCAATGATGAAATCACCCCCAAAATAAATTTACATTATTAGTGTTACTGTGATGATGTTTTTTCATTCCTTTTTTGATATAATAAGAAAATGCTATAATATTACTGGAGGTGACATTATGACACTTTATCAGCTAGGAAATGGGAAAACTTTCTATAGTCTTACCTTCGGATGTCAGATGAATGAACATGATTCAGAAGTTTTGGCTGGAATGTTAAATCAGATGGGTTTTGAAAAGGCAGAATCAGAAAATGAAGCAGATCTTCTTTTAATCAATACATGTGCAGTACGTGAAAAAGCAGAACAAAAGGTATTAGGGAAAATTGGTGAACTCAAAAAATTAAAAGAGAAAAATCCTGATATGGTAATAGCTGTTGGTGGTTGTATGGTTCAACAAGAACATGTAGCTAACAAAATCCATCGGGATTTTAAACATGTTGATATACTTTTTGGCACAAACAATATAAATAGGTTCCCTTCCTTATTAGAGGATGTTATTACCAAAGGTAAAAGAATAAAAGAAATTACCCAAGATGATAGTACTGTATTTGAAGAGTTACCTCATAATAGAGAAAACTCTATTAAAGCTTGGGTAGTCATAAGTTATGGATGTGATAACTACTGTAAATATTGTATTGTACCATATGTTAGAGGACAACAACGAAGTCGTAAAATAGAGCATATAAAGAAAGAGGTCGTACAGTTATCAAAAAAAGGATATCGTGAAATCACTTTGCTAGGCCAAAATGTAAATAGTTATGGAAAAGATCTTGGTAACGAGAACGGTTTCGAACAATTATTAGAAGAGTTAGAGGATATAAATGGAATAGAAAGAATTCGGTTTATGACAAGTCATCCAAGAGATTTTACTGAAGAATTAATATATAAAATAAGAGATTCAGAGAAAGTATGTGAGCATATACATCTACCAGTACAAGCAGGTAGTAATAGAGTCCTTAAAATGATGGGGCGCGGATATACTAGAGAGCGTTATCTTTATTTAGTGGATAAAATTCGCGAAGAACTTCCTAATGCAAGTATTACAACTGATCTCATTGTAGGATTTCCTGGAGAAACTGATGAGGAGTTTCAAGAGACAATTGATCTAGTCAAAAAAGCACAGTTTGATAGTGCATTTACCTTTGTTTATTCTAAAAGAAGTGGTACCCCTGCAGCAGAAATGGAAGAGCAAGTACCAGAAAAAATAAAAAAACAACGTATTCAGGAACTAATAGATCTACAGAAATCAATTTCTGCTAATATTAATCAAAAACTCGAAGGTACTGTACAAACTGTTCTTGTAGAAGATGTTAGTAAAAACGATGCCAACATACTTACTGGGCGAACAAGAACTGATAAATTAGTTCATTTTCCTGGAAATAAAAGTTTAGTAGGTGAGTTTGTTGACGTAAAGATAAATCATGCTCATAGTTGGACTATATATGGAGAACTAACAAATTTTTAATGTAATTAGTTGGAGGGATTGCATGGCAAAAAAAGCTCGCAAAGTTACTCCTATGATACAACAATTCTTAGATATCAAAAAAGAAAATCCAGATGCCATCTTATTTTTTCGAGTTGGTGATTTTTATGAAATGTTTTTTGAAGACGCTGAAATAGCAGCAAAAGAACTCGAGATTGTTTTAACTAAAAGAAGTGTTGATAAAAATGATCCAGATCCAGTACCTCTTGCAGGTGTACCACATCACTCATGTGAAGCTTATGTTGGTAGACTATTAGATAAAGGTTATAAAGTGGCTATATGTGAACAAGTCGAAGATCCTCAAAAAGCCAAAGGGTTAGTGAAGCGAGAAGTTGTACAAATGATCACACCCGGTACAGTTTTAGACACTAACTTTCTAAAGGAAAAAGAAAATAACTATCTTGTATCAATGGCTCAAACTGATAATAAATTTGGTATTGCAATAGTTGATGTTTCAACTGGAGACTTTCAAGTTACAGAGATAGAAAAGCAAAACACAGATAAAGTATCAGATGAAATATCACGGTTAGCCCCTAAAGAAGTTATTGTTGATGATAATAATAGAGATTGTTATAGTATCTTAAAAAAATTCGAAGAACAGGGAGTTCTAATCACAACAGTTTCACAACCCACTTATCGTAAAGTTATTGAAATAATGAAAGATCATTTTAAAGTTGAATCACTAGAAGGCTTTGGATTAGGCGATTTAAATGGTGCAGTCACTGCTGGTGGGGTATTGCTACAATACCTATTAGATACACAAAAAACAAGTTTAGAACATATCAAAATAGTGCGCCCATACTCAACAGATTCTTATTTAATTATGGACTCAAATACACGAAATAACTTAGAGTTATGTGAAACTATTAGACAAAAACGAAAACGAGGCTCTTTACTGTGGGTACTAGATAAAACAAAAACGGCAATGGGTGGTAGGAAATTAAGAAATTGGATACAACAACCTTTGATAGATATCACTGCTATAAATCGACGATTAAACTTTGTAGAAGCTTTTGTTGATGATTATATCTTGCGAGAAGAAACCGGACAAGCATTAGAAAGAATCTATGATCTTGAACGTGTTTTAAGCAGGGTAATTTATGATCGCGCGACACCAAAAGATTTAGTAGGATTATCTCGATCACTTGAAGTTTTACCTGACTTAGTTGAAACATTACAAAAGAATCTAACTTTTGATGAATTGCTAGAGAATTTACCAAACACAAATGATCTAGCAGACTACATCAAACAAGCTATTGTACCTGATCCTCCTACTTCTGTAAAAGACGGTGGTATTATTAATGATGGTTTTGATAAACAGTTAGATGAACTTAGAGATCTTTCTCGTGGTGGTATAGAATGGATATCAAATTTAGAAACTAAGGAAAGAGAAAGAACGGGTATCAAATCACTTAAGGTGAGATATAACAAGGTTTTTGGATACTATATTGAAATTACAAAGAAAAATTTGGAGTTAGTTCCTGATGATTATATTAGAAAACAGACTTTAGTTAATGCAGAACGTTTTGTTACTCCTGATCTAAAAGAATATGAAGATAAAGTTTTGAAAGCTGAAGAGAAAATACAAGAACGTGAATATCAGTTATTTCAAAAAATTAGAAGCGCAGTAATAACTAGGATAAAAGATATACAAGATTGTGCCAAGTTTGTAGCTGAAATTGACAATTATTTATCATTAGCAATAGTAGCTGTTGAACAAAATTATGTTCGACCAACTGTTGATAATTCTAGAACACTAGATATAAAAAGGGGAAGACACCCTGTTGTAGAAAAGGTTAGTTCTGAAGAACCTTTTATACCTAATAATACTTACCTAGATAATGGTATAGAACAAATTGCGTTGATTACAGGTCCAAATATGGCAGGTAAATCAACATATATGCGACAGGTTGCATTAATTATAATAATGGCCCAAATGGGGTCTTTTGTACCAGCTGATAATGCAACTGTCGGTATTGTAGATAAAATATTCACTAGAGTAGGTGCAGCAGATGATCTAGTTGGAGGACAATCTACTTTTATGGTAGAGATGAATGAAGTAGCAAATATATTAAATAACGCTACTCCAAAAAGCTTCGTAATTTTAGATGAAGTAGGTAGAGGTACAAGTACATTTGATGGTATTTCAATTGCTAGGGCCGTTGTTGAGTATTTACACCAAGAAGATAAAATTTCTTGTAAAACCTTATTTGCTACACACTTTCATGAACTTATTGACCTAGCAAATGAATTTTCTCGCGTTATAAACTATTCGGTATCTGTAAAAGAAGATGATGATGAAATGATTTTCTTGAGAGAAATAGAACGTGGAGGTACAGATAAAAGTTATGGTGTTCAAGTAGCAAGATTAGCAGGAATCCCAAATAAAGTTATTAGAAGAGCAAAGGAAATATTATATCATTTAGAAAACCGTGAAATAAATGAGGTACCAGTGACTGGCTATCAAGTTAGTTTAGATGAAGTAGAAAACAAAAAGCATGAACTAGTAGATGAATTTGTAGATCTTAATCCAGATGAGCTAACGCCTAAAGAAGCTTTAGATAAAATTTATGAGTTACATGAGAAAGCACAAAAACTCGACTAGCTAGGAGGGTTTTTATGACCCGTGTAAATAAATTAACACAAGAGGTAAGTGAAAAAATAGCTGCAGGTGAAGTTATTGAACGGCCTTCATCTGTTATTAAGGAACTAGTAGAAAACTCTTTAGACGCTTCTAGTGATGATATCCGAGTTCATATAAATAAAGCAGGTAAAGAATTAATAAGAATAATAGATAATGGTCATGGTATACATCCTGATGATGTTGAGCTTGCTTTTTCAAGACATGCCACTAGTAAGGTTTCAGGTATTAATGATTTAAATAAAATTAGTACTTTAGGATTTCGTGGTGAAGCTTTAGCTAGTATTGCTGCTGTTAGTAGGATTGAGTTAAGAACTCGTCAAAATAATCAAAAGGAAGGTACTAAATTAATTATGGATGGGGGAATAATAAAAGAAATTGGATCCACAGGATGCCCAGTAGGTACTGACATTTCAGTAAAGGATCTATTTTTTAATACTCCAGCTAGATTAAAGTTTCTTAGAAAAGATGCATCTGAAATTGCTTTAATACAAGATATTGTTAATAAACTAGCTTTAGCTCACCCTAATGTACGCTTTTCACTATTTAATAACAATAATAAGTTACTTAACACATCAGGTAGAAATGATTTATTTGAAGTTATAGCGAATATCTATGGATATCAAACTGCTAAAAAAATGTTATACGTAGAGTATGATGCAAATGATATATCTTTAAGAGGATATATTTCAAGACCAGAGCTTACTCGGTCTAATAGAAATTATCAGACACTTTACGTAAATGGGCGTTATGTAAAGAGTAGTTTTTTATCTGAACGAATAGAAAAAGGATATCATACTTTACTTGCAAAACATCGCTACCCATTTGCTATAATTAAAATGAATATTCCTCAAGAAAAGTTAGATATTAATGTTCATCCAGCAAAAATACATGTTAGGTTTTCTGATCAAAAATATGTTGGAGATGTTATGACTAAAGCAATTACAAATACTTTAAAGCGTGAGGAGCTTATTTTTCAAGCTTCACCTACTAAAAATGTAGATTTTGACTCTGGTAGTCAGATACGTATCTCGAAAGCTATGTATTATGATGATAACCAGTATCAGAAAAGTACTTTTACGGAGAATGATTTAAAAAAACCAAGTTCAGATAAATCTACTAATATAAAAAAATCATACAAAAGACCGAATACTTATGAAAAAGTAGAATCTATACAACCGAAAGAGAAAGCTAATTTTGAAGATAAAAACAAAACAAATACTACTAACTCTACTGAAATAGAAGCAGATTATATGGCTAGAGAAAAGATTGAAGAGAATAATAATCAATCAATTGTTAATGAAGAAAATAGTGAATTATTACAAGAAGTAATTGAAGCAAAAGTAATTGGACAAATATTTGCAACTTATTGGATATTAGAAGGTAATAACGAAATTTTTCTAATTGATCAACATGCTGCTCATGAAAGAGTAAACTATCACAAATTAATGCAGACTTATAATAATGATAAAATTAAGAGTCAGCAAGTTATACCATACACTATAGAATTAGATACTGCAGGCGTAACAGTTGTTACTAATAACTTAGATACACTTAAAAAATGTGGTTTGGAATTTGAATTATTTGGAAAGAATACATTATTAGTTAGGGCGGTTCCATTTGCAATAAGAGATGTTTTTGATAGTAAAGCACTATATGATTTAATTGACCAAATAATTGAACATCCCGAAAACACACCAGACCTAGAGTCACTTGAGGAAATGCTAATTTCTATAGCATGTAAAAAAAGTGTAAAGGCTAATGAAAAAATGTCTCTAGTTGAATTCTTTAGCTTACTTAAGTCTTTATTAGTAACTCCTAATGCTTTTACTTGCCCGCATGGGCGTCCAACAATAATTAGAATGACAAAGTCTAATGTAGAGAAGTTATTTTATCGGATAATGTAAATTTTTAAAGATAGTGAGGGAAACCTATGGATAAGAAAACAATACTTGATGCTAAACCTTTATTAGCTATCATAGGTCCTACTGCTGTAGGAAAAACAGCTATTTCTTTAGAAGTAGCTAAAAAAATTCCGATTAATGTTGAAATTATTTCAGCAGATTCAATGCAACTTTATAAACAAATGGATATAGGTACAGCGAAACCCTCTACTAGTGACCAACAAGAAATTACACATCACTTTATAGATAGCATTGACCCCAGTGAAGATTATAGTGTTGGCAGATATCAAGAAGAAGCAAAACAAGTGATAAAAGATATCTATCACAGGGGAAATCTTCCGGTAGTAGTAGGGGGGACTGGGCTATACGTCAATGCTTTATTATATGATTATTCTTTAAATGCCTTACCAAAGTCTTCCTCATATCGAGAAGAATTATTAGAACGTGCAAAAATACAAGGTCTGCAAGCTTTATATAATGACTTACAAAATAAAGACCCAGAAGCAGCAGAAAAGATACACCCAAATGATAAGCAACGTATTATACGAGCTTTAGAAGTTTTTTACCAAACTGGTGAACCTATCTCTAAGCGACAACAGCGAAAGTACTCAAGTCCCTACAATCTACTCTTTTTCGGTTTATTTATGGATAGACCTTTATTATACGAAAGAATTGAAAAAAGAGTAGATAAAATGATTGAGCAAGGTTTATTAGGCGAGGTTAAATCACTACTAGAAAATGGTTATACTTTAGAATTAACTGCTATGAAAGGATTAGGTTATAAAGAAATAGGGAAATATCTACAAGGAGAGTATACATTTGATGAAGCAATAAATATTTTAAAAAAAGACACTAAAAGATTTGCAAAAAGACAACTCACGTGGTTTAGAAGAGACCCCAATATTAAATGGTATGATCTCACTAATAATAACACAGGTGAAATTAGCAACAAGATTGTTGAAAAAGTTTTGAAGGAATATTTTGAAAAACCTAGAAATATATAATTTAAGTACAGAGCAACTATATATTTTTTATTGGGGGCGATTATATGTCTAAGAGTAACTTTAATCTTCAGGACAACTTTTTAAACCAAGTACGTAGGTCAAAGATACCAGTAACTTTATTTCTTGTAAACGGTTATAAAATTCGTGGTGTTGTAAAAAGTTTTGATAACTTTACTATTTTGATGGATGTAAATAAGGAACAACAACTTATTTACAAACATGCAGTATCAACTTTAATACCTTCTAGTCAGCTTGATCTTTTTAATAATGGAGATAGTGTAGAGAATTAGGACTAATTTTTTATTAAACGGAAATGATTTTGATTAAAAGACACCTAAAAAGGTGTCTTTTAATATTAACGTTTTTTCTTTAGTTAGCGTACTATAGAATAGCTACCATATTATATGGTATTAAGAAATATTTAAAAGGTGGTGAAATATGGTGCGTTTGAAGATCAATGGAAGATCACATCATAAGAATAATGGAAAAGGCATCACTTTAAGTGATGAAGGTTTTCACCACCAACTTACTGAAATTAAAAATATGGGCCATCCACTTAACAAAATGGATAGTTCAATTAAAAGAAGTTTAGATAAACTTGACCGTTTAGTTGGGCTTAAAAAGGTAAAAGAAAATTTATATGAAATTTGTGCTTATATCGCTATTCAAGAAAAGAGAAACCAATTAAATTTATCTACTGAATCACAATCTCTTCATATGCTTTTCTTAGGTTCACCTGGTACAGGTAAAACAACAGTAGCTAGGATCTTAGGAGAAATATTTAAAGACCTTAATCATTTACCTGAAGGTCATCTTGTTGAAGTAGAACGTGCAGACTTAGTAGGGGAGTACATCGGCCAAACAGCTCAGAAAACTAAAAAACAAATTAATAACGCTTTAGGTGGTATTTTGTTTATAGATGAAGCTTATTCTCTTGCTAGAGGTGGGAGTACAGACTTTGGTAAAGAAGCTATAGATACGTTAGTTAAAGCTATGGAAGACTATAAAGATAGATTGGTAGTTATTTTGGCTGGATATCGAGATGAAATGAAGTCTTTTTTAGCATCAAACCCTGGAATTTCAAGCCGTTTTCCAATACAAATTGAATTTTCAGATTATAATTCTGAGCAATTATTAGAAATTGCTGATAAAATGCTTGAAGAAAGACAATATCTTTTAGATAATAAGGCTAGACAACATTTATTAGAAAAACTGAAATTGAAACTATCTAATAATGAGCCTAACTTTTCAAATGCAAGGTTTGTTAGAAACTTATTAGAAAAAAGTATCAGACGCCAAGCTATCAGATTAATAAACAAACCCCAGGTAACACGAAATGACTTAATTTATCTTCGTGCACAAGACTTAATTCACCATGACGATTCAAATATTGACAGATTTTAATCTCTTTATATTTGTTCATGACGATTCTTAATATAATCTGCGCTTACCCAGGAAATTATTTACCAATATTAATATTTTATTTTTTTCATGATAGAATATAGATGGTTAGATTCTGCAAAGGAGGAAGTTGATGATTAAGCAAATTATAAATAATTATAATTGGAATTTTGATAATACTTTATTAGAAAATGCACAGAAAGTCTATGACAGCTTAGAAAAAGATTTTAAAAGAATTGATGAAATTTACTACAGTAATCAATTTAAAGTAATTTCAGCGATGCAAAGTTTAGGATTAAGTGAGCATCATTTTATAGGAAGCACCGGTTATGGATATGGTGATAGTGGTAGAGAGTTTTTTGATGAGTTACTTGCTAAAGTATTAGGTACGGAAAGTGCAATAGCAAGACATCAATGGGTTTCTGGAACCCATACTATTTTTTCAGGGTTAGCAACTTTATTAAACCCAAAGGACACTCTTGTATCTATTACTGGAAGACCGTATGATACTTTAGCTAAAATTATTGGTCTGTCAGAAGATGCACCTGAAAATTGTTTGATATCAAAAGGGATTAATTATAAAGAGGTCCCTTTAAATAATTCAGGTCGACCTGATCTAAATAATATTGAGAAACAACTACAAAAATTAAAACCTAGTGTTGTTTTTATTCAAAAATCAAGAGGTTATAGTAGCCGTAAAACCTTAACATATTATGAACTTTCTAAATTAGTTGATTTCGTTAGAAAAGTAACTCCAAACTCAAAAATATTTTTAGATAATTGTTATGGAGAATTTGTGGAAACTAGTGAACCTGGTGAGTTAGATATTGACCTAATGGCTGGTTCTTTTATTAAAAACCCTGGTGGTGGTCTAGCACCCTGTGGTGGATATTTAGCTGGAAAAAGAGAGTCAGTAGAAAAGGCTTCTTTTGAACTTACAGCTCCTGGCTTAGGAAGAGATATGGGAGCAACACCAGAAGGATATCATAGATTGTTTATTCAAGGTTTATATTTAGCTCCTTCTACTGTTTGTTCTGCAGCAAAAGGAGCCATTTTCAGTAGTGCATTTTTTCAAAACCTAGGATATGAAGTTTCGCCTACCCCTAAGGAAAATAGGGGGGACATTATTCAAGAGATCAATCTAAATACAAAAGAAAACTTAATCTCATTTGTTAAAGGAATTCAAAAGGCTGGAGTCGTTGACTCTCATATAGAATTAGAACCGGATCAAATGCCAGGTTATGATCACCCGGTTATAATGGCTGCAGGTACATTTGTTCAAGGTGGTTCATTAGAATTGAGTGCTGATGCACCAGTAAGACCACCTTATAAAGCTTATCTACAAGGAGGTCTTACTTTTCCTCATGTTATATTAGGAAACTTAATTGCAGCTCAAAAAATAATAACATAAATTATAAAGTGAGCGTCAAATAGTACCCACATTAATTTAATAAAAAACTCCCATCTCATTAAATAAATAAGTGGGAGTGCCTGTTATAACTGACTTTTGTTATTTGCTTTGAGTTTTTTGTAGCTTACAGTTTCCTGGTAGATCTTCTGACCAAGGTAAAAATTTATCTAATTTTTCTTGGTCGTTGATGTCAATCTGAGGTAAATTTTCAAACAAGAACTGTAAATAATTAAATGGATTAAGTTCATTCTCTTTGGCAGTTTCAATAATGCTATAAATTAAAGCACTAGATTTTGCACCTTTAGGTGTATTAGCGAACATCCAGTTCTTTCTACCTATGACAAAGGGCTTTATTGATCTTTCAGCTCTGTTGTTATCTAACTCTAAGTCGCCATCTTCTAAAAATGTGTTTAGTTTTTTCCACTGATTTAAGCAGTAAGAGACAGCTTTTCCAAATGCACTTTTAGGTAAAGCTTTAGATTTTTGTTCTTCTAGCCAGGTCCCGAATTCTTGGATTACTGGAAAACTATGCTCGTGCCGAATTTTGTAACGTTCTTCTTTTGATTTATCTTTAATATCACGCTCTATGGCAAATAACTTGTTGCAGTATTCAAGTCCCTGACGAGAAGCTACATCGGCGTTTTGCTTGTCTTTTGGCAGTGCCTTTAGAGCCTCGTCAAATTTTCGCCTAGCATGACTTCAGCAGCCTACTAAGCTAACATTCGGTATGTCGTTGTAACCTGGATAACCATCAACATGGAGATACCCTTCAAATCCTTTTAAAAATTTAATGGGATGTTTACTGGCTCTAGTTGTCTGATAGTCATAGAGCACTATCGGGCTAGCTTCTTTACTAGTACGGTAAAGCCAGAGGAAAGATTTACTACTGGCTTTTCTACCGTCCTCTTTTAAAACTTGTAGAGTAGTCTCATCAGCATGTAAGGCTTTGTGATTTATCAGCAATTCATGCAATCTTTTGTACAAAGGAGTAAGCCAATCATTTGCAGTTTGATCATCCAGTTTGCCATTGTCTGACGTGACAATTTAATACCTAAACGGGATAGATTTTGCTCTTGACGGTAAAGTGGCTGTGCTTCCAGGTATTTTTGAGTCATTATGTAAGCTACAGAAGAAGGTGAAGCTAAACTGCCAGAAATCACAGGATTCGGAATAGGTGCTGTTTTCACTGGTGTAGTAGTATTTTCTTTATCGCATTTTCTGCAGCTGTAAACATACTTAATGTGCTTTAATACCTTGGCCTTGGCAGGAACGATTTTTAATTCACGTCTTTCTTCTGTGCTCATTTCATGAAGGTTATCACCACAACAAGAGCACACCTGTTCTTCTGAAGAAAGGCGATGCTCTACAACTTCTTCTTCAAGGCCTTCTAACTGTATATCTCGCTGGCCTT
>NZ_NIQC01000026.1 GCF_002216005.1 Natranaerobius trueperi | reverse complement strand
CTTATAAAAGAGTAAAGCAAAACAGAGGTGCAGCAGGTGTTGACGGGATGACAGTCGATGAGTTAATGCCATATCTAAAAGAGAACAAGGATGAATTTCTAGAGAGTTTGAGAAGTGGGAAGTACAAACCCCATCCAGTCAGACGAGTAGAAATACCTAAACCTGATGGTGGTGTAAGGCTCTTCGGGGTCCCAACAGTCATGGGCCGTATGGCGTGGTACAACAGGCATTAGTACAAGTACTACAACCAATATTTGAACCAACATTCTCTGATAATAGCTTTTGATTCAGATCAAATCGAAATGCCGGGCAAGCAATTAAAAGGGTAAAAGAATACTACGAACAAGGTTACAAACACGCAGTTGACATAGACTTAGCAAAATACTTTGATACCGTGAACCATGACTTGCTAATAGGCATGGTAAAGAAACAGGTAAAGGATGAAACCACATACGACTCATACGCAATTATTTTCTATCTACTACTCGATTATTGAATAGCATAAGGAGGAGATGCGTTTTACGTAAATTAAGAGCAACTTTAAATGTTAGAATTTTATAAAAATTAGAAAGGGGATGTCATATGACTAAAGATAGTATTAGTGTAGTTAAAGCTTCCATATTATTAATTGCTTCAATATCAATAGTATTAGGTGGAGTTATTTTTGCAGAAGCTCCTACAGAACCAGTTTTGATTTTAGCTGGTATGGTCACAATAGGTCTAGCTTTGATGTGGGGAATAGACTGGGATACAATTCAAGATGACTTAATTAATAATCTACAGAGGATGTTTATTCCTATACTAATTTTGATGAGTGTTGGTATGGTAATAGGAGTATGGATATTATCTGGTACAGTTCCCTTAATGATTTATTATGGTTTACAAATACTTAATCCAACTATTTTTCTTGTAGCAGCAGCTATTTTATGTGCTATTATGTCTATATTAATTGGTACTTCTTGGGGAACATTAGGAACAGCAGGTGTAGCTTTGATGGGCATATCAGTAGGACTAGGTATACCACCACACTATACTGCAGGGGCAGTTGTAGTAGGTGCGATTTTCGGAGATAAAATGTCACCTTTATCTGATACAACAGTTCTTGCAGCTGGAGTAACAGGGACTGATATTGTAGATCATATAAAGCATATGTTATATACCACCATTCCTGGATTTGTTATTTCTCTTATAGTATATGCTATTATTGGTTTTAAGTATGGTGGGGGAGAAGTTAGTGGTGAAGATTATGATATTATTCTAAATTCACTTCAAAATGAATTTAATTTAAATCCTCTTTTAATCCTTCCCCCAATATTAGTCTTATTTTTGATTTATAGACGTAAATCTCCCCTTATGGTATTTGGTATTGGAATTTTATTAGGAAGCTCGTTTGCGGTGATTTTTCAAGGTGCAACTTTTTTAGAGGTAACTGAAGCAATGAGCGGTGGGTATACGAGAGCAAGTGGTGCGGAAGTTGTAGATGAGATGTTACATCAAGGTGGACTTATGGGAATGATGGGTACAGTAGCACTACTGATCTCAGCGGCTATTTTTGGATCACCTTTAAAATCTAGTGGTGTAATAGATACCTTTCTAAACAGAGTACAAAATGTAGCGAAAAGTGCTAAATCTATTATGTTCTCAAATTATATACTTCATGGTTTGTTATTTACAATAACAGGTAGTTATTATGTAACATATGCAGTTTTTGGTCCAATGGTAAGCCCATTATTTGATGAGTATAAACTTCATTGTAAAAATTTATCTAGGCTTTTAGAAGATTCTGGTACTAATTTTGCTCCTGTAGTACCATGGAGTGTAACAGGTGCTTTTGTTACAGGTACCCTAGGAGTCGAATACACAGATTATATTTTGTTTGCTCCAATGACTTATCTAGCGTTAGTATTCGGACTTATTTATGTATTTACAGGTTTCTCTATTGAAAAAACTGAGTAACATAATTTCTGTATATTTGATAATTAATACGCTAATGAAATCATTAATATTCGCTAACCAATGAGATGACAACTATGAGGTAATATAGGTGTGAAGAAGAGATGAAATAAAAAAATGAGTGTAAGTAAACACAGCCAGGAAAAAAAATCAATGGTTGACTAAGTTGTTGAGGTAGCGGTAATTAAATTACCGCTTTCACCCGCAAATATTTTAGTAGCGAAATGTTCTAATCCGTAAATGAATGGCGATTCAAGAAGTTATTATTATTTCGTATGTTAAAATCTTCTGGTTGAGATAGCTCACTTGTTTTGACAATTTTAACTTAATCATTTTCAAATTAATCCTACTCCAATTTACCTTTTAATTATCTTGAAAAGAGAATCACTTCAAAATAACTTAATAATTTGATTGGAAATAATAAGCTCATACTAAATCATTTATATTATAATTGACTTATAGATAAATTAATGTTATAACTTCAAAAAAGCTACCCAGCATATGGGGAGTTAATAAAGATTCTATAAGATTATTATAAAAACTTTGAAGAATAATCTGTTGTAATTTTAAAGAAAGATAATAGTACGATTGGGGTGTTATTATGGCAGTTAAAAGTGGAAGAGTTATGAAGATAAGTGATGATGAAATTTTAGTCTTAATACAAAATCACTCTACCTGTTCTAAGTGTGGTGCATGTAGTGATGGCAAAAAGAGCAATGAAAACACCATTTGGGCCAAAGACAATAAAAATGCTGAAGTTGGGGATTTTGTAGAAATTGAAATACCTGAAAAGAATTTATTAAAAGTATCCATATTACTTTATTTAGTTCCAATTATCTTTTTACTTATTGGTATAATTATTGGTCAAAAATTTGCGGAAATCAATAATTTATCAGAAAATTCAGTCGGGTTGATAAGTGGGGTATTTTTTATGGGATTATCCTACCTTGGAATTAATATTATTGATAGAAGAATTGGGGAAAGTGATCAAGTAAAACCCAAAATACGTTCTATTATTAAATATTTAGATAACTAACTTATCCGGGGAGAAAATTAAAGATTGATTTTAACTTCTGGCTACCGTTACCGTTGGAGCGGAGAATTGAATATAAACCCGAAGTTAAAATTTTTGACAGTAAAAATTAAAAAAGCAAGTCAATAATTTTGGTAGTATTTAGTTAATTGCATACGAACACACATTTTAAACTAAGATGATCAAATTATCTTGCAAATAGCTAGAAACTCTGCTATAATAATTGTTGTTGACAGCGGGAGTAGTTGGAGGGCTGGTGCCCCCCGTGGACTTCAAATCCATTGGGCGGCGAGTCCCGTCGTCGGTGGGTTCGATTCCCACATACTCCCGCCATTTGAATATGAGAGTCTGTCAAGTATTTGGTGTAAACATTCCGTTAATGCATATAAGAATAACTTAATTACAGGATAAACATGGGTAAATCGAGGGAGTTCCTTAGATAAGGGGATCATCTCCCTCGATTTATCATTTTTGTTGTTATATGGTAACTAGTGAGTAAAGAACTCCTAGTATACAACTACCAAAGAAAAATTTTCTCATATTCATCCTTCGAAATAAATGCTTAGTTGTCCCAGTATCTGAGCCCAATTTTTTGTTCTCATAGTCCATTTTTTAGTGATATCCATAATCGCAAGATAAAGCATTTTTAATAATGATTCATCTGTTGGGAAGATGCTCTTTGATTTAGTTGATTTTCTGACTTCTCCGGGATATTTAAACATAGCAGAGAGCTTGTTCAGATCTAATTGAGATCTCATATTTACTTCCCCATTTTTCTTCAAGGTTATCTAGCTCTGTTAAAGCTACTTCCTCAGTCGGTGCTCTATAAACATTTTTAAGATCGTTACAAAATTCTTTTCGGTCTTTATATGATATATACTTTGTGCTATTTCTAATTTTGTGAATTATGCAGCTTTGAATTTCTGCACTTGGGTAAACAGCATGTATTGCATCTGAAAAACCTTTCAAACCATCTATTGATACAATTAAAATATCTTCTACTCCTCGGTTCTTTAATTCATTAATAATCTTCAACCAGTACTTAGAACT
Organism: Natranaerobius trueperi; assembly: GCF_002216005.1. NCBI lineage: Bacteria > Bacillati > Bacillota > Clostridia > Natranaerobiales > Natranaerobiaceae > Natranaerobius > Natranaerobius trueperi. Next base: position 35,245 of record NZ_NIQC01000026.1, on the reverse strand, counting down.
TTCATTTTCTCCTATCCAAATACCTAAGACATCTTTCATACCATCTAAATCAATCCCAATAGCCATATATGCTCCTTATTCACTATTCGACCATCTAGTCTCACTTTGTAGTGAACGGCACCCATGACTACATGTGCATAGATTTTGCATACATACTTAACACCTGATTATCAATACTTGATACGTCTCTCTGATTCTTTTTCACTGTTTGAGGTTCGAATTCTCCTTCACGATCTCTTGGTACTTCAATTCTATATTGCCATAATTTGATCTTAATTGCTTTTCTCTGTTCCCATTTCGACTATTTGTAGTTTCCTTTCATACTTCTAGTAACCTAGTTCATGATCAAGTTCACTTTCTAGCATTTCTTCTATTAGTTAACCAGATTGCTCCTTCAAAACTCCTTGAATATCATTTACATCTTTTAGTTTACCTTGTTTCATCATTTCTCTTCTTTCTTTTTGTCTATTAAATTCATAACCGTGCAAACCTCCCATTCTATTTTTATTATACCTCATTTCGGAAGGTTACACCGTTTATTTTACACTCTCGAATATGAATATTAATGTCGGTCGTTAGATAGATTTATTGCGATGTAGTCTGTAAAAAAGTGTACCCTTCGTAACCAATAGCTAAAAAATGCTTAGGCTGATATCATAAGATGATCTCTGTATTGAACAGGGGTCATCTTTTTTAAGTCCATTGGTATTAATAGTTATTGTAATAATTTATATATTGCTTTATTTCTTTTTTCAATTCTTTCAAAGTGGTACAGTTCAATACCAGCTTCATCTTATTATGTCCGAAATATGAGTCTTGCGGGGCGTTATCCTAATAATTTCATCTTCTAGACATAGATTGGCGTATTTTAAGTTTCTTAACTGCTTTTTGAAATTCTAGGTTAGTTTAATGCACTCCTTGATCCGATGAATCAAGGTACCCTTCGCTTTTTTGAAGTGAGTATTCTTCATTAGACTGATTTGCCTTCTAATAGGGCAAATAATACCTATTTTTCATAATTCGTCTAATTCGTTTCAAATTATAAACGATATCAAATAGACTCGCCTGATTAATTTTAATTGACGTGCACCTTTTTTACGGCGTTTAAAAGGAAAGCTTTTAGGATAATCTTTCTTATCTTCTCCTTCGCTGTTATAATCTTTCAGAAGTGATTATAATAGCCAAATCGCGAGACATCAGCCATAGCAATAAGTTCTCCCTCTTAAAACCTTCTTGAATTTTTAACTCTGTCTCTCTTAACCAGCCATTCCGTTTTTATGATAAGCCCGATTTAGCTGCAGATTTAATTCTTTAAATCCCAAAAGCATCTTAGATTCCTTCCGTATAGGTGATCCCGTTTGAACTAACTGTTAACATGAGGATTTTCAGGGAGTATTTAATCTCTTTCTCACTTTTATTAATTATACAAAATAGTACTCTTATAGGTAGATTTTTTTAGTTTTCTTTATAGAGTACATTTTACTATTCAGATAGTAGCTTACAATAGTCTATTGTTATTGTCATGTTTATCTTTAAAAGCGATTAATGATTTCTTAGAATATCTCCTGTGTCCCCATTAGTCCTTTCTGGTTCAGTTATAGTGAAAGCATTTATTCCATCATAATTTCCTTTTACAAAACATATATAATTTATTAAAAGCTATAATATTGCTCTAGAAACTTTAACAGTATTTGTCGAAAATTATTTTCAGTTAATATTTTGAGATCCCTGAAGGGGTTTGTGATCCTCCACTTAAGTAGTTTTGATCTATAAGGGTTGAAGGATGTGAAAGAGGGAGATGTTGTTATATCACATGCTAATCAACTGCAAACTATGGTATGTTTTAGAGAAAAAAATAAGGTAAAAGAGGACTTCAAGTGTAGTGCTTATTGAATATGGAGCTCTAGCGATGACAGATAAGAAATAAATTATAGTTAGCATCAATGAAGAGTTTACAAAAGGTAGAGGTCATATCTAAAACAGAAGTGATTGATGCCAAAGGTAATCTGTTATTCAGGTTTCTGACCCCACACCCATATTGTTTTTGGAAGTAGTCGAGAACAAGAGTTGAACCTTAAATAAAAGGGAGTGAATGCCTAGAAATTTTAAAAGAAGGAGGTGGGTTTTTTAGGAACCGTTGGATCTACGCGAGGAACTTCGAAAAAGATTTCATATTTACACAGAAAACACTTTTTGGGGTGAAGTGCGACTACTGTTGGGTCTAAAAGTCGCTATGGCCTAGATTTAGAAACAGACCTAAACAACTAAAAGATAAACTGAATTACACTCCACTTATTGATGTTGTTTCTACATGTTTAGGTGCTTATGCCATTACAAAAGATTATCAAGACATGTTGTCGCGGTTAAGAGAAGAGATGGATGTCGAATTTTGTGAAGTGTTTTGTGAAAATAGGCGAAGCAGGTGTTGTAGCAGTCTTATTTTCTGGAACTTTTTCTTATGAAAAGTGAATATGTTAGAAATAAAAGATGATAGAAGAAGGTGTACTTGAGCATCATCAAAAGATCGAAATCTGCAGCACACAACCTATTGTCAGGACTATTGACAACCTTATTTCAGTATCAGGGAAGACCTTGATACGTACGTCAGATGCAGATATAGCAGTGCTTGGTGTGCTCTATAGTTTAGGTGTTGTCCAAGTTGATGTTAACCTCGATGTAGGTTTTGATCTGTGTAAGTGTCGCTACAGTATGATCTAACTGAAAGTACTTGCCGTGTGGCCTTTGCCATGATCCATATCATGGCACAAATCATGAGATTTAGACAAAAATAGGGGGTACAATATGAGACTCAGAGATCAAAAAGTAAGTGAGTTTTTAGAAACAGTGTCAAGTAAATCGCCAGCCCCTGGCGGTGGTAGTGTATCTGCTTTAGCAGGTGCTTTAGGTGCCTCTTTAGCTACTATGGTGGGGAATTTAACTATTGGTAAAAAGAGATATCAAAAATTAAGTAAAAGTTATCAACGGGATATAGATGAAGCTTTTGAAAATATGCAAGTTATTAGTAAAAACATTGAGAATCTGATAGATGAAGACAAGGAAGCTTTTGATAATGTGATGACAGCGATTAAAATGCCAAAGGAAACTGAAGAAGAAAAAGAAAAACGAAAACAAGAACTTGAAAAAGCAACTTACAGAGCTATGGAAGTTCCCCTTCAAATAGCAAGAGAATCATTAAAAGCACTTAATGGAATGAAACCTTTCGTTTTATATGGTAATCCTAATGCAATTACTGACATTGGTGTTGGAGCATCAATGGCACGAACTGCAATTGATGGTGCAATTTATAATGTGCGTATAAACCTTATGGATATAGAGGATGAGTCTTTTGTAAAAGAAACTATGGCTGAATTAACTTTTATAAGTCAAGAAAGTGATGAAATGTTGAAAGAAATAAAAAGTTTTGTTGAGAATAAGCTAACAAACTAAGGTAATTGTAGTCTAGAATACTAGAAGAAAATTTCACAATATTTATTAGAGTTATTAGGATTGTCGATAAGTAGCTATAAAAAAAGCTATTAATGCCCCAAAAACAATTTAAATCCTAATTTTTAGGATGAATTCTGTTTTGTCTGAGCTTTAATCCTAATGATCAATAAACAAAACTTGTTTAGTACTGAAATTAGACATAGGGAACTAAGCCCGTTAAATACGGGTGAAAATTCAGTATATCTTAGGGATAGCATTTTTACAAGACCTGAAAAACTCTAAAAATTCATGGTTAGTATGATGTTTTCCGTTTTATAAGGTGGCATCCATTAGTTCATCAGTCTGTCAATCATGCCGATTTTCTCTTTGTATGAAGCTCTGTCATGATATCTGGGATTGTATCCTGTGCCTGTTCCTTGTTGTTTGCCAAAGATAGTACAGACAGTATCATCGAAATTTAAGGTTACTTCTCGGGGCTGTTCGTTTTTAGCTTGTAAAGCTAGTAAGTCTTATAGATGTTTTTTAGCAGGAAAATTGGCTAGCCTGATGCGGTTTTTCATGCCATTTTTCCGCCTCAAATCTGCTTCTCTTTCAAGTAACCCATTTAAAAATTTTTCGTGTGAATAGTTTTTTTCATTTGCTTCCACAAATCTCTTCTCTAAAGTTTTGTCTAGTAGCTGGAGGTTTTAGTTCTTTGCAGTAGTCCTCTATTTGTTCTATTAAGTTTTCCCTTGTTGTCATAGATTTTTAGCTCTTTTCTCAAATTCGTGTTTATTAGAATTTAAAAGCTGATCATATGATGATAATGTATCTTTTAATCTAATTTCTGTAACTGTTTCGTTTTTAGGAACTTCTAATTCTTCATCTCGATTACAGAGAACCTGAATCTTTTTATTAGAAATCTCATTTGGTAAAATATGTTCTAGGGAATCAATAGTTTTTTTGACTTTGTTCCAGCCTTTTTCACCGATGATTTCTATTAACTGTATGAATTCTTTTGATTTTGAGGAATATTTATGGTATGTCTTTTTAGTTCCGGTTGTGCTTGCTTTAGGGCCAAAGTCCTGCAAGGGCACCGGGCTTTTTTTGAGTGTTTTTTGATAGTGTTGAATTTGTATACTCCATTCTTTTGTAACCGTGTTTTTCTCATGCTCTGCTATTAATCGGCTGTCATAGTAGCACTTAATGTGTTTAAGGTTTTTCCTCTATACTTTGAACTAATTCCTCACTTTGGTCTTTCCCATTTAAAAGTTCAGCTCTATTTGCCTCGTATTCTTTAATGTATTTCCTGACTGTTTTTCTGGTCAATATTAGGTATTTGGATTGGTGAATATATAAAGCTCTGAACATTGATGAGGCAGGGCTTTATTTTGAAGAATTCAAAGAAAAATGGGAAACCAAGTACCCTATAGTGATAAGGTCATGGGAAAACAACTAGGATCAGCTCACAGCATATTTTAAATATCCACATGAAATTGGAAAGATAATTTACACCACGAATATTATTGAAGGTTATTATCGTTAACTAAGAAAAGCTACTAACACCAAAACAGCTTATTCAACTGATGAAGCTTTACTAAAAGTAATAAACCTGGCAACTATGGATCCACTAAGAAATGGAACTCTAATTGGAAGAGTTATCTCACAGCTCACTATCCATTTCGAAGGTCGATTCAAACCAGAATTACCATATTGAGGTATAAATCTAATTTTGACCTGAGAAAATAGGGATGAAACTAGTTAGTAAATTTATTAAGAGAGATACTATATACACAAAATTTAGGACATCTTCAGATGGTATAAAGCCCGTCTTATCTATTACCTTTTATATGTCTGTATAACGTATATCTAACGATGGATATACCTAACGATTAAGATATGTTGTAATTGCCTTGTAACACTGATATAATTAATCTGCATTATTTTAACAAGATAATTTGACAAATTTTTCATAGACAATAAGAGGTGATAAAATTGCCTAAATCATTATTACGAAACTTAGCGCCAGTACACGAGATGATAGACGATGAAGAAATACAAAAATATGTTAGAGAATTAGGAAAAGAATTAGTAACAAATCTAATAAGAGAAGTACAAGATAAATTGAGAAACGATATCTTAGAAGAAAAAGCAAATATTATTTCTTTTATAAAAGAATCTAAAGAAGATTCTGATGTTCAAATGTATAGGTTAATAAAAGATGAATTATTAGAAAGGCTTGATAAAAAAGTTGAATCAAATTTTCAACAGGTGATTAATGGTACAGGTACTGTATTACACACAAATTTGGGTAGAGCACCCTTGTCTTCAGAAGTAATGGAAAAGTTATCTGATACGGTTACTAATTATAGTAATCTAGAATTTGATTTAGATAGTGGTAGACGGGGTTCACGGTATTCACATATAGAAAGTATAATTAAAGACTTAACAGGTGCTGAAAGTGCTATTGTAGTGAATAATAACGCCGCAGCTGTGATGTTAACATTAAGTGCGTTAGCTAACGATAAAGAAGTTATTATATCACGAGGTGAATTAGTTGAAATCGGTGGTAGTTTTAGAATACCAGATGTCATGAAACAAAGTGGGGCACATTTGGTAGAAGTAGGAACAACTAATAAAACTCATTATAGTGATTATGAAAATGCGATAACAGATGAAACCGGTATGTTATTAAAAGTTCATACATCAAACTATGAAATCGTTGGATTCACAGAAGGTGTTTCTAGAGAAGAGTTAGTACAAATTGGTCATGACAATGGTGTATATGTAGTGGAAGATCTAGGAAGCGGGTTGTTGTTTGATCTATCTAAATATGGTTTACAATATGAACCAACAATAAACGATGTTTTGAAATCAGGTGTGGACCTAGTAACTTTTAGTGGAGACAAATTATTAGGTGGCCCTCAAGCAGGAATTATAGCAGGAAAAAAAGAATTGGTTGATAAAATAAAGAGTAATCAACTAACCAGAGCTTTACGAATAGATAAATTGTCACTGAAAGCTCTAGAAGAAACTTTTAGAATATATTTAAACCCAGAAAAAGCTTTTAAACAAATTCCTGTATTATATTTATTAACCCAGTCCCTTAATGATATTGAAAAAAGAGGAAAAGAACTTAAGAGTAAGTTAGAATCATCAGTAATCAAGAATAGTTTTCATATTTGTTTAGAAAAAAATGTATCAAGAGTTGGTGGTGGTGCTATGCCAACACAAGATCTAGAAACTTGGACTGTCGTTCTAAAAGGGGACAACTCAAAATTATATGATTTATGGAACTCTTTAAGAGAAAAAAATCCTCCTGTTATAAGTAGACTTCAAAATGAAAAGCTTATTTTTGACTTGAGAACTATAAAAGAACAAGAACTTGATACAGTAGTAGAGAACTTAGAAGCATGTATGACGAGGGAGTGATTTTAATGAAGAGTAAAATAGTATGGGATGGTAACCTCACCTTTATAGGAACTGGTGAAAATAGTTGTACAGAGGTTACTTTGGACGCTAGTAAACAAGCAGGAGGGGATGATAATGGTCCTTCTCCTATGGAGATGATGTTAATGAGTTTAGCTAGTTGTGCTAGTATTGATATGGTTCTTATCTTAAGCAAGAAACGCAAAAAGAAAATTACAGAATACTGGGTAGAAGCTTTTGGTAAAAGACGAGATGAAACACCGAAATATTTTGAAAAAATTCATATGACTTTTCATTTAAAAGGTGAAGATCTAAATAATCAAGAAGTAAAAAAAGCTTTAGAATTGACAGAAGAAAAATATTGTTCTGTTTGGCATTGTTTTGATCCAGATAAAACAGAAATCACCTACGATTATGTAATACATTAGGACGGAAGCATTAGCTTCCGTTTTTATGATTATATAAACTTTAGTAGGGAAATAATAAAGTCCATGGAAAAAGTATAAAAGGAGCGATTTTTCATGGACTTCAAAACATATTTGAAAGCAGTTAGACCATTTTCATTTCCCGCATCAATAGTTCCAATAACTATTGGTTCTATCTGGTTTTTTAGTAATACTGGTGAATTTAATTTATTTATTTTCTTATTAGTACTGTTAGGAGGAGTTTGTGCTCATAGTGGTACTAATTTGACAAATGATTATTATGACTATATGAATGGTATCGATACTCTTGAATCCTTTGGATCTAGTAAAATTTTACCTTTGAACATTTTAACACCACAAAAGATATTCAATTTAGCTATTTTTATGTTCACGATTTCATTCATGATAGCAATTCTACTAGGGGTTTTAATTGATATAAGTTTAACTATTATTAAGATTACAGGAATAGTAGGAGGTTTTTTTTATACTGGCCCACCATTATGTCTTAAAAGTCGTGCCCTAGGGATACCCCTTGTATTTGTAATGATGGGTCCGTTAATGACAATAGGAGCTGGGATGGCGCAAGATCCAAACTTTTCCCTTGAGTTGTTATTAATAAGTATTCCAATAGGTTGTTTTGTAGCGTTGATCTTACAGGCAAACGACTTACGAGACATTAAATGGGATAAGAGATCTGGAATTAAAACACTTCCAATTTTGTTAGGTTATAATTGTGGAAGACTAATATTTTACTTATTGGGTGTATGTGCTTTTTTAATAGTACCTATCTTAGTTTATTTCAACATTGTCTCACCTATTTCATTGCTAGTTTTGTTACTTTTGCCAATGTTTTTAAAACTATGCTATAAAGTAGATTCAAAAATCGATGAACAACTATTAGATATAGATGTTCAAACCGCGAAATTGCATGCGTATTTTGGTTGTATTTTAATGATCTCGCTTTTATTAAAGTAATAAGCGACAAGAGGGGGGTTAAATTTGAAAACACCTGTTGCCATTTATAAAAAGATTTTAGATAACTTAGAGGAAGGTGTACATGTTATAGATATTCATGGGCGTTCAATTTTTTACAATAACCGGATGTCTAAACTAGAAGGGTTAGATCCAGAACAAGTAATAGAAAAACCCTTACTAGATGTGTTTCCGGGACTTAGCACTGAAACTAGTACTTTGTTAAAAGTTTTAAAATATGAAACATCAATAAAGAATAGGTTACAAACTTATCTAACAATTACAGGCAAGCAAGTCATGACAATTAATAGTACTTACCCCATAGAGTTGAATGGAAAAGTGGTAGGTGCTTGTGAAATAGCAAAAGATGTTACTGAATTAAAAGAAATGTCTGAAGAAATTTCGCAATTACGACAAAAAGTTAGTATAGAAGAAAATGAAGATCAGTTTAGAAGGGAATATACCAATATAATAGGAAAGAGTGAGAAAATAATACAACTTTTAGAACACACAGAAAAAGTTTCTAATACTCCGTCTAATGTTCTGATTTATGGGGAAACAGGGACAGGCAAAGAACTTTTTGCAAGAAAACTACATAATGATAGTAGAAGAAATAAAGGTCCTTTTATAGCCCAGAATTGTGCTGCTTTACCTGCAGAACTTATTGAAGGAATTCTATTTGGTACAGTAAAAGGTAGTTTTACAGGGGCTGTAAATAGGCCTGGTTTGTTCCAACAAGCTCATAAGGGGACGCTGTTATTAGATGAGATTCACACCTTACCACTTCATCTTCAAGCAAAATTATTGAGGGTTGTAGAAGAAGGCGAAATACGACCATTAGGAGGGCAGGAGACTCAAAAAGCTGATGTTAAGGTAATAGCTACAATGAATACTGACCCATTGGAAGCTGTAGAAAAAGGAGAAATGCGTACAGATTTATACTATAGGCTGAGTGTAGTTAATCTATATTTACCACCTTTGCGAGATAGAAAGGATGATATATTCCCATTAGTGAATTATTTTTTAAAAAAATATCAGTATAAATTTAATAAAACTGTGTTAGGAATTGATCCTTCGCTTTTAGATCAATTTGAAACTTATAGTTGGCCGGGTAATATAAGAGAATTAGAACATGCTATAGAAGGTGCTATGAATGTTATAGAAGAGAATGAAACTATTTCTTTTGAGCATATACCATACATTTTAAAACAAAGATTAAGTTCCAAAGGACAAGCTGAGAATAACATAGAAAAATGTTTGTGTGAAAGAAATTTGATTGAAGAAACTCTATCTAAAAGATTAGAAAATGTGGAAAGATATCATATACAAAAAGCATTAAAAGAAAATAATAAAAATGTTTCTAAAGCAGCTGAGAGTTTGGGTTTAACTCGTCAAGCATTACAGTATAAACTTAAGAAATTTGATTTAGTACAGGATTAATAAAACTATTATAAAACAAATGGTGTGTAAAAATCATTTTACACAAAGAAAAATAATTTTACATATTTGAGGTTCATGTCAAACAGAAAACAAAAATTTCCCTTAATATTCTGTATTTTTTTAGATAGTTTCGTTGGAATGAAAATTGCATATATTAATTAGGTGATAAATAGTAATTTTTTAAGGAGGTTTTTCAATGGAAAATATCAGAGTTATAGTACAAGGTCTTGGAGCTATGGGTTCAGGCATGGCTAAAATGCTGTTAGACAAAGAAGGCTTCGATTTAGTAGGTGTAGTTGTTAGAAGACCAAAAATGGCTGGTAAAGATATAGGAGAAGTTCTAGGAAGAGAACAATTAGGGGTTAAAATTAGTAATGACATCACAACTGAAATCAAAGAACAAAAACCAGATTTAGTTTTGCAAGCCTCAACCTCTTTTACTAAGGATGCTTTTCCGAAAATCAAAGAAGTAATCGAGCAAGGTGTAAATGTAATTTCAATAGCCGAGGAAATGGCTTATCCTCATGTTAGAGAAACAGAACTAGCTAAACAGATGGATGAAATAGCTAAAGATAATGGTGTTACTGTGTTAGGAACTGGGGTTAATCCAGGATTTGTTCTAGATACCCTGATCTTAACATTAACAGGCGGTTGTATTGATGTTGACTCAATCAAGGCCTCAAGGGTTAATGACCTATCGCCTTTTGGAGAATCTGTTATGAAAACACAAGGGGTAGGAACAACAGTAGAACAATTTAATAAGGGTTTAAAAGAAGGGAGTATAGTTGGCCATGTAGGTTTTCCTGAAAGTATTAACATGGTTGCTGATGCCCTTGGATTAGAATTAGACAGTGTTGAAGAGACTAGAGAACCTATTATTTCTGAGACTTATCGAGAGACTGAACATGTAAAGGTAGAGCCAGGAATGGTAGCTGGTTGTAACCACATAGGAAAAGGAATTAAGGATGGAAAGGAAGTTATTGTATTAGAACATCCTCAACAAATTCATCCACACAAAGAAGGGATTGATACAGGAGATTATATTACTATAAACGGAACTCCAGGAGTGAATATGTCAATTAGTCCTGAAATACCTGGTGGAGTTGGGACAATTGCAACTGCAGTTAATATGATCCCTCATGTTATTGAGGCAAGTTCGGGAGTTGTTTCTATGAAGGATCTTCCTATACCGAGAGCTATAATGGGAGATATTAGAAAAATTATGGGGAGGTAGATATAAATGAGTAGAACAGCCTTTAAAGGTGATTGGGTACAAATTAAAAAACTGATTTTATCTCCACAAGAACGTCCTGATAGTTTACCAGAAGATACCAAAGAAGTGCCTTTAGAAATGTGGGTAAAAGGTTTTCTAGATGATAAGCAAGGTGAAATTGGAGATGAAGTTCAAATTGAAACAGTTATTGGTAGAAAAGTGACAGGAACATTAGTCTCTATTTCTCCAGGTTATCATCATGATTTTGGCGTACCACCTAAAGAACTTTTAACCATAGGTAAAGAATTACGCTCTTATATGAAAGGGGTGGGTTACGGTGGATAATTCTAAAAGTTTTGAAGCAGTGATGGAACGTAAAGGTGAGATTATGAAAAAAGCGATTGGCATTGATTATCAAAAGTTTGAAAAAACTCCTATAGAGTTTGATTATGAAGCAATGATGGAAGAAGTAGGTTATAGTCTAGAAGAAGTACAAGATATACAAAAAGAAACTGGAATAGGAAATACACCACTGATAGAATTGAAGAATATTACTAATTTAGCGAGGCAGTTGGCTCCAGCGGGGAAAGGTGCGAGAATTTTTATAAAGGATGAAGCTTGTAATCCATCTGGAAGTTTTAAAGCAAGAAGGGGTAGTGTTTCAGCTTATCATGCTAAAATGAATGGTTATAAAGGCTTAATTTCAGCTACCAGTGGGAACTATGGTGCTGCAGTTGCATCCCAGGCTGCAATGAGAGGACTAGATTGTATTGTAGTACAAGAAGTTTTTGATTCACGTTATCGTGGACAGCCGGAGATTCTTGAAAAAGGAAGAAAATGTGAATCGTATGGTGCAGAAGTTGTTCAACTAACTGTGGGTCCAGAACTTTTTTACGAATTTTTAAATTTATTAGAAGAAACGGGTTATTTTAATGCATCTCTGTATACACCTTTTGGTATTGCGGGTGTTGAAACTTTAGGTTATGAACTTGCTGAACAAACTGAACGACAGACTGGTAGAGAACCAGATGCTGTGATTGTAACAAATGCAGGTGGCGGAAATTTAACTGGTACTGCTAGAGGACTATTAAAGGCAGGTTGTGATGAAACTCAGATTATTGGAGCTAGTGTTGACCTAACTGGTTTACACATGGCAAGTGACAAAGATTTTAATAAAAAATCCTTTACAACAGGACATACTGGTTTTGGTATGCCTTTCTCTACTTGGCCCGATAGGTCAGATGTACCACGTAGTGCAGCAAGACCATTAAGATATATAGATAGATATGTCACTGTTACGCAAGGTGAAGTATTCTATATTACAGAAGCCCTAGCTCAATTAGACGGCCTAGAGCGAGGTCCTGCAGGAAACACTAGTTTAGCAGCAGCTTTTGAAATTGCACAAACTATGGATGAAAATGAAGTCTTAGTAGTTCAAGAAACAGAATATACAAGTGCTGGAAAACACCCTTACGCACAACTAACTTTTGCTGAAGAGAATGGTGTTGAAATCACAAGAGGAAATCCTGAGACTGATAGACCTGGAGAAAGAATTGTAATTCCTGAAAAACCAGAGCAAATTCAAGCAAGAGAGGTAGATGTTGATAAACTACGAGCATCTTACCTAAAAAATGTTAAGAAAAAAACCGGTGTAGAAAACCTTAAAGATAGTGAACTAAAGTTTTTAGCTGAGGAGTTGAATATCTCTACAGAAAAAGTATCAAAGCTCTTTGATCAAATTTCCTAAGAGTGACAGGAGGAGGGGTTATTGTGTCTGAATTTGAAACAAGAAGTAAACATCTGAAAGAGTTAAGTGAAAGAGAATTAGAAGAAAAATTTTGGGATCTTGCTAATCAGGTGGTAGAACCTCTAGTTGATTTATCAAAAAAACATACTTCACCTTCTATTGAGCGTTCAGTTTTATTACGTATGGGTTTTGATAGTTTAGAAGCAAAAGCGATAGTCGATAAATGTGTTAAAAAGGAACTTTTGTCAAAAGGAGCAGGACATGTGGTATTAAAAATTGCTGAAAAACACGATATTACAATCAAGGAAGCAGGAAGAGCTTTAGCTGATGGTAAGTACTGGAATGATACTTTGGCGATTTTTGGGGGTGATAAATAATGAGTAACAATCACTTTAGCCCGGAAGAAAAATTAGATGTAGAAGATATACTTAAAGATTTAAATAAATATCGTCCAAGAAGAAAAGGTTGGACCTGGCGAAAACAACAAGGACCTATTCAAATTGGACCTTTTGAATATAAGCAAGTTTCTGAATCGTTAAAGAACAGTGAACCTTTACCTGCAGCTAGAAGTTTCAATGAAATAGATCCACAACCGGATTGTGTAATAACTTCAGAAATAGCTTCAGGACGATTTGAAGATGATGTACGGAGAATGCGAATGGCTGCTTGGCATGGTGCTGATCACATGATGGTGATTAGAACAGCAGGTCAAAGCCATTTTGATGGTTTGATTGAAGGTACTCCAGAAGGCGTCGGGGGTATCCCAATTTCAAGAAAGCAATTAAGAGCTACTAGAAAAGCCTTAGATGTAATAGAAGAAGAGGTTGATAGACCTATAAATTTACATTCATATGTTAGTGGTGTCGCAGGTCCGGAAGTAGCTCTATTATTTGCTGAAGAAGGTGTTAATGGAGCACACCAAGATCCACAGTATAATGTGTTATATAGAAATGTGAATATGGTTCGTTCTGTAGTTGATGCGGCTGTTGCTAAAAATCTAATGAAATCTGTAGGGATGCTACAAATTGATGGAGCACACAATGCTAATGCTACCGCAAGAGAAGCGTGGAAAGTAATGCCTGAATTAATGGTTCAACACGCAATCAATACAGCATTTTCAAAACAAGTTGGTATGCCTGATGAAATGATTGCGTTAAGTAGTGTGCCGCCAACAGCACCACCTGCACCAGCTTTAACCTTAGATTTACCATATGCGGTAGCTTTGAGAGAGTTATTTCCTAAAAATAATATTAGAGCTCAAATGAATACTAAATATATTGAATCAGACACCAGGGAAGCCACGGTTACACATGTTTTAAACATGTTAATAAGTAGACTTACTCGAGCTGAAATTCAAAGTACAATTACACCAGATGAAGGTAGAAATGTACCATGGCACCATTTTAGTGTTCAAGCAGTAGATACCGCTAAACAGGCCCTTCTAGGTATGGATGGATTAAAAGATATGGTAGAGTTAAAACGAGATGGAGCATTAGGTGATAAAGTTAGAGAATTAAAAGAAAGAGCTGTATTATTTTTTGAGGAAATTATAGAAGCGGGGGGCTATTTTGAAGCAGTGCAAGATGGTTTCTTTGTAGATTCAGGGTATTATCCAGAAAGAAACGGGGACGGTATAAAAAGAGATATTGAAAGCGGTGTAGGAGCTGATACTATCGTTGAAAGAGACGATGATTATCTTGCACCAGTGTGTGAACATTTTGGATATAATAACATACCTGAAAACTGGGATTCTCCTTGTGAATCAGTTGATGGATGTACGTTGTGTGATCCAGATAAGATAACCTATATTAATGAGCTAGATGAAGAAGATAATGTAGAAAAACGACTTACTCAAACTAAAGATTATCGTAAAGCAGAAAAGAAAGTTTTACCTGAAGTTGAGTGGGCAGGAGATGGTGTAGCATGTTTAACTATGTTCTTACCAGTACCTGAAAGGACAGCGGAATATACAGCTCTTGATATGGTGAAAAAAATGGGATGGGAAGATGCAGAGGTTATCCATAAACAGGTCATGCAAGAAGCTGAAGGTACTTATGTTGAAGTTAAAGGTAAAGTACCTTATGAGATAGACCCTAGTCAGTTAGATATACCAGAACCAGAAGAGTTACTACCAGAAGAAGAAATTCGTGATTTTGTTACTGAAAATGGTATGAAGGTTGTATCCGCTACAGTAGGAGAAGATGAACATTCTGTTGGTATGAGAGAAATTATTGATATAAAACATGGTGGTATCGAAGCCTTTGGTATTAAAACCGAATATTTAGGGACTTCAGTGCCTATAGAAAAAGTAGTTGATGCAGCTATAGAAATAGATGCAGATGCTATCTTGATAAGTACTATTATCACTCACGGGGATGTACACCGACAAAACATGAAAAAACTACATCAATTATGTGTAGAAAAAGGTATACGTGATAAAGTAATTCTTGTTGGAGGCGGAACACAGGTTACTGATGATTTAGCTAAAGAAGTTGGAATGGATGCTGGTTTTGGTAGAGGTACAAAAGGAATTCATGTAGCAAGCTTTTTAGCTAAAAAGATGAAAGGTATCGAAGATTAAAAAAGGTAGCGGTAAGGAGGAATAATTGTGGCGAAAGGTAAATTAGTAGCTGAAGTAGGTAGTACTACTACTGTAGTATCTCATTACGAGGACAAAGGACAACTTACCGCCCAAGGCCAAGGCTATACGTCTGTAGAGGAAGGTGATGTCCTTTTGGGCCTAATTAGAGCTCAAAAGGATTTAGATGCCGATATTTCTTTTTCAGATGTGGAAATGTACGCTACTAGCAGTGCCGCTGGTGGCCTAAAAATGACAGTTCATGGTCTTGTTTATGATATGACGGCTAGGGCTGCAAGAGAGGCTGCGCTTGGTGCTGGAGCTGTTCTTCACCAAGTTACAGCAGGAAAAATCTCTGATGAAGAAATAGATAAACTATCTAATATTTCTCCTAATATAATTTTATTAGCGGGTGGAGTAGACTATGGTGAGGAAAAAACTGTTGTTAATAATGCAAAACGCCTCGTAAAAAGTGGAGTCAAAGCACCGGTAGTTTATGCTGGTAATACAGCTTGTAAAGATAAAGTAGTAAAAATATTAGAAGATGGCGGATTATATGTTGAGCCAGTAGAGAATGTTTATCCGACAGTAGATGAGCTTAATGTAGAGCCTGCTAGAAAAGCTATACAAAAGATATTTCAACAACACATAATTCATGCACCAGGTATGGAAAAAATAAAGGAACGTGTAAAAGGAAGTATTATGCCAACACCTGGTGCAGTGATGCAAGGAGCTAAACTATTACAAGAACGTATAGGGGATGTAATGATTATTGATGTAGGTGGAGCTACGACAGATGTACATTCTGTAACAGATGGATCAAGGGAAATGCTAGATATAACAGTAGCTCCTGAACCGAAAGCTAAACGCACTGTTGAAGGAGATCTTGGTGTGTACCGAAATGCTTTAAACTTAATTGATATTATGGATGAGTCGATAACAGAAGGTTTTTCTAAAGAAAAAATGAATGATATTGTTTCATCATGGGAACCATTTCCTCAGAATGAATCAGAAAAAGATCTGTTAAAGTTACTAACTAAAACTGCTGTTTTTTCTGCAGTGGATCGACATGCTGGTTCTATTAAATATTTATATGGTCCTACAGGTAGACAACAAATAGTTAAAGGTAAAGATCTCAGCAATGTTAAGTGGATAATTGGAACAGGTGGAGCATTAAGTAGAGATTATACAGGTGAAAAAGTATTAGAAGAATTATTAAATCGTTATCAACCTAATAAATTAACTCCACCTAAAGATGCTAAAGTAATTTTAGATGAACATTATATATTAGCTGCTGTTGGAGTTTTATCAATAGAAGATTATAAGATGGCCGAAAAAGTTTTAGACTCTTTTATTGAAACAAAAAAACTTAAGTCTTAACAATTTATAATAGGTATGTTAATTAAATCTGTAACAAGTTATAATAGTACTTGTTACAGATTTTTTTGAATGAACTTAAAACAAAGGAAAAAGTTGATTTTTGATTCAAAGAACAATCTGAAGGTGGTGTAAGAAAAGTAAAAACAACACTAAAGAAATGCCTACTTATGTGTTTTGTCTTATTGTTGATTGTAAACTTTTTCGCATTTATTTATAAAAATAAAGTTATTTCACCTCAGTTAGAAGATAAAGAAAAAGCTTTCGTTGGAAAAATATTAAAACAACCTCAAAAGGGAGAACGTTCTGTACATTACACAGTTAATATTACTGAGCTAGAAGGATATGATCTTCGATTACCAATAAGAATTAGAATGTCAATTCTAAAAGAGGATGATTCTATTGAACTTTTCCCAGGAAATATCATAGAGGGTAAAGGAAGATTTGTTTTTCCAGAACCAAAAAGGAATCCAGGTGGCTTTGATTATGAAAAGTTTCTGAAAGGGAGAGGTAAACATTTAATACTGTATCCAAATCATGTAGCGAAAGTTGGCAGTAGTGTATCTATTTCTACTCCGGGGTCCTATATAGCGAATTATTTAGAAACTGTATATCTTACAGAGTTAACTTCAGAAGTATCACCTTGGGTAGTTGCACTTACACTTGGTAATTTAAGTTACTTAGATAATGAAGAACTAAATATTTTAAGTGATGCAGGAGCAAGACATTTAACAGCAGTATCCGGTATGCATATTAACATTTTAGCTTTTGGTGTATTATCAATCTTAGAGAATAGAAAACTCTCTAAAAAGTTATCAATTACTATAGTGTTAATAGTTGTGTTTTTATATGCAAGTGCGGCAGGTTTTTCACCTTCTGTAATTCGAGCATCAATTATGATATCTATTATACTACTTTTTTCACTAACAGATAAAAAATTTAATCCTATTATTGGGTTAATACTAAGTTTTTTATTACTAATTTCTTTCTTTCCTTATTTAGTGTTAAATGTTGGGTTTCAATTATCTTATACAGCTACTTTTTTTATTATCTATTTATATCCACATATTAAAGGGAAACGAAGTAATATTGTTTCTAATATTATTGAGCCTATTAAAGTTGCTAGTTGTGCCCAAATTGGAATATTCCCATTAATTTTATATCATTTTGGGTGGATCTCTCTAGGGAGTTTAATTTTAGCTCCACTTATTGCTTTTATCCTACCTTTACTCCTAATTAGTATACTTTTGTTTGGGTTAATTAGTAGTATTTCATTTGTGACTCTACCTATATTGGTCTTTATAGAATTATCTATGAGATATGTTATTTTTACAGTAAACTTAGTAAGTGATATTAGTCCCTCAATATGGGGAGCATGGTCTTTACTCCAAGTTATATGTTATTATGTAATTGTTGTGGCACTAGTGTATTTAAAAAGCTTACCAATAGTTTTTAAACCAATTAAACTTGTGCCTCTCATTACATTAGCTTGTACTATTATATTAGTTTTTAGTTTTCTGCTCCCATTTTCCAAAAATCTAGAGATATTTTATCTCGATGTAGGACAAGGTGATGCAAGTGTCATCTTTACACCTGATAAACAAACGATACTAGTTGATGGTGGAGGGGTTACACAATACATGAATGCATCTGATCCGGGTGAGGTGGTTTTACTTCCTTTTTTTCAAAACAAGGGGAGAAAAGAGATAGATTTACTTGTGATTACTCATCCTCATATAGATCATTATGGTGGTTTATTTAAAATTTTAGAAGAAATGACCGTTTCAAAAGTTATGATTCCGAAGATCGCTGAACATGAAGTTGAGAAAGAATATCTAAACTTACTAAAAGTCATAAAACAGGATAACATACCAATTACATATATTACAGATCCTATGAATGTCTCATTTGACGAAGTTAGTATTGATGTGTTACATCCTACAAGCCCGTATATTAACAATAGTAGATGTGATCTGAATAATAATTCAATAGTTATGCATTTAAATTATAAAGATATTTCACTTATGTTTTCTGGAGATCTAGAAAAAGAAGGTGAAGCTAGGTTACTTGAAAATTTCAATGATATTGAAAGTCAAGTATTGAAAGTAGGCCATCATGGTAGCAATAGTTCAACAACTAAACCTTTTCTAAGTGCTGTTGATCCTAAAATAGCTGTAATCTCATCTGGGAGAAATAACTTTTATGGTCATCCATCAGAAGAAGTTTTAAAACGCATAGAAAATTCAAATATTGCAGTTTTTAGAACTGATAAAAATGGGGCTGTATTGATTGAGAGTGATGGTAGTTTTTTAGGGATTAGAACCTATTTACCATAATAGGAGTGATATTATGATTGAAAATTTGTTGGCTATTGATATTGGAAGTGGGACACAAGATGTGTTGGTTTACGAATCGAATAAAAATATAGAAAATAATATTAAAATGATTCTCCCTTCACAAACACAGATTGTAGCAAAAAAAATAAAGGATCTTACAATCAATAAAAAAGATATTTTTCTTCATGGAACTACCATGGGGGGTGGAGCATCTTCAAAAGCTATACAAAATCATGTACAAGCAGGGTATAAAGTGTTTGCTACTAAAAAAGCTGCACTGACTATAAAAGATAATTTAGATAAAGTAAGGAAAAAAGGAATAGAGATTGTAGATACGCCCCCAAAAAACGCATCTTCAATTGAACTTAAAGATATAGATATTGAAGGGTTGAAGATTGCTTTAAAGCAGTTTGGTGTAAATCTTCCTCGAAACTTTGTATTTGCAGTTCAAGATCATGGATTTTCACCTAAGGAAAGTAATAGGTTATTTAGGTTTTATCATTGGAGAGATTTCTTGTTATCAGGTGGAAATATAAGAGACTTAATTTATGATCAAGATACAATACCTCATTATTTTACAAGAATGAAAGCACTATATGATATAACAAAAACACTTGCTGATAATATTTGGTTTATGGATACAGGTTCAGCAGCAATAATGGGAGCTTTAGAAGACAAAGTAGTTAATAGCAAAATTAATGATACAGGAAGTGGTGTATTAGTTAATATTGGTAATCAACATACTATTGCTTTTTTAATTGCAAAAAATCGCATTCTTGGTGTATTTGAACATCATACTAGTAAATTAACTGAACAAAAACTATATGAATATCTAAAATATTTTATCACAAGTAAAATAACTAATGATCAAGTACTATCTGATGGTGGACATGGTTGTATGGTTTTACCTGAAGTGAAAAGCTATAATTTTGATTTTATAGCTATAACAGGTCCACAGAGACAGGTAGGAGAAAATATTGGTTACTTAGCAGTACCTCATGGTGATATGATGCTTTCTGGGCCATATGGTTTAGTTCGTAGTGTACTTAATTTGAAAGGACGGGGACTAAATGGATAAAAATACTAAATTTAACATAGATGAACAAAATTTAAGATCAGTATACTTAGTTTCTGGCGATTCATATTTTAAAAAAGAATTTATAAATAAATTAAAAAATGTAGTTATTAAAACTGAATTTGATATGACTAATTATGAAAAACTTGATGGTAGAGAAATCAGTCTCTCAGAAGTTTTACAGAAAGCGGAGTCTATACCTTTCTTTGGAGATAAAAGATTGTTGGTGGTAAATAATGCACCATATTTTTCTGAAAAAGTATCAGACAACGAAAAGAATCTTTTGTCAAATTATATCTCTAACCCTTCCTCTTCGAGCGTATTAGTTTTTGTGACAGACAAAATTGATAAACGGCAAAAGTTAGTTAAAGATTTTAAATCAAAAGACATGTTAGTAGAAATATCTTCTTTAAAACCATGGGAAGTTGATAAATGGGTTAAAAATAAGATTTCATCAAAGGGCAAAAAAATAGATAGTAAAGCTGTCTCGACCCTAGTAGAAAGAACAAATGGAGAACTACCTATGTTAGAGAAAGAAATAGAAAAATTAGAAGTTTTTTTAGGATTTAAAGAAACAATTGAATATCAAGATGTTGTTACAATAGTTTCACCAACTGCAGAAAACAATGTTTTTCAATTAATAGATAAAATAGGAGAGAAAAAAATAATAGAATCTATCAGCCTATTTAGAGAATTAGCATTACATGAACCACCAGTTAAAATTTTATTTTTAGTTGGGAGACAATTTCGTTTGTTGATGAAAATGAAATCTTATTTAGATGATGGACTTGCATCATCAGAAGCAAGTAAAAGGATAAAAATACATCCTTTTGTTGGGAAAAAAATTTCAGAGCAATGTAAAAATTTCACATATGATGAATTAAGTAAAGCTATGAAAAAAGTACAAGAAATTGACTATAAAATAAAAACTGGTCAGTTAGAGCCAGTGTTTGCTATAGAGAGATTAATAATGTTTTTTGCATAAGGATAATAAAAAAATCTACTCATAGTGAGTAGATTTTTTTAACTAGCTATGTTTTTTAGCTTTGCAGTAAACCGTGATTTCTTTCTAGCAGCTGTATTTTTATGGATAACTCCCTTACTAACAGCTTTATCTATTGTCTTTTTGACTTGTTGTAATTTTTGCTCTGCATTTTCAATATCTTGATTGTTTAGAGCAACTTCAAAGCTTTTAATAGCAGATTTAACTTGGGATTTTACTCTTCGATTTCTTAAAGTTTTCTTTTCAGTTATCTCAACTCTTTTTTTAGCTGATTTAATGTTAGGCACAATGTTCACCTCCCTAAAAAATGAATATTAACTAATCGAATCAGTTCAGAACAATCTAAATAGTAACATAGAAAAAAAAGAAAATCAAGAGAAATAGTGTATACCGGTCAGATTTTGGAGAACCCTAAGGTAGGACTATACAAATGGAAAAGGAGGTCTTTTATGTCAGATAAAGAAAGACAATTTCAAAGTAATATACGTACAGATCTTGCTATAGAAGCAAAAGAAATGATAGCACCTCAACAAGAGAAAGATATACCTGGAGTAGAAAGTAGTAGTTATGAAGAAGAAGGTGTATCTATTGATCATATCAGTATTACAACACCTCAAGCAGAACGAGCAATGAATAAAACAATGGGTAATTATGTTAATATCGAAGCTCCAGGGTTACGGGAGAAAAATACTGATTTACAGGATGAAGTTAGCAATATTGTTGCTAGAGAATTACAGAAAATAGCGAAATTTGACGATAACACAGAATTATTAGTGGTAGGGCTTGGAAACTGGAACGTAACTCCAGATGCTATCGGACCTAAGGTTGTTGAAGATTTAGTGATAACTAGACATTTAAAAAGATTAGTTCCAGAAAAACTTGGACCTGGATTCAGATCTATGGCTGGAGTTGCTCCAGGTGTAATGGGAATCACTGGTGTTGAAACAGGAGAAATCATTAAAGGTATAGTTGAACAAGTAAAGCCTAATATGATTCTAGCAATAGATGCTTTGGCTGCGCGAAATTTAGAAAGGTTAAATACCACAGTACAAATTGCTGATAATGGAATTCATCCAGGCTCAGGAGTAGGCAACAAGCGAATGGGGATTACTGAAGACAGTATGGGGGTACCTGTTGTAGCTATGGGTATACCAACAGTTCTAGATGCCACTACATTAGTAAGTAACACTATGGAGCTTGTTAATAATAATGCTCAAAACCAACCACAGTCTCCTCAAAATAATCCGAGCAGAGGAGTTGACCCAAGTCAGATTAATACTGGGCAAGGTGGTTTAGGTAAACCAAATAAGCAAGTGATTAATCAAGCTTTATCTCCTTTTAGTGGAGAGGGGCAGACTTTAATGGTAACTCCTAAAGAAGTTGATAGATTTGTTGACGATATTAGTGAAGTGTTAGCTGGAGGAATTAATGTAGCAGTTCATCCAAGAGTTGCAGAAGAAAGTGCTGGAAAATACCTTCAATAATGTCATAAAAGAATAATATTCTCATATTATTTTAAAGCCGCCCTTTTAAGAGGCGGCATTTTTTTAATCAATTATTTGATATTTTGCATATAATCTAGTATGTAGATATTTCTTTATATGGGAGGAGTGTAGTAATGAAAGGAGATATACTCAGAAAACGTCGTGGACGTATGCAACAACTAAAAAAAGTGTTTATTATAAGTATTTGTATAATATTTGTATTAGGTGTAGGTTTAAACTTAATTTTTACTACATTTGATAATCTTATGATTGAAACCTCCCTATTGTTTTTTATGGATTTAGAACTACCTGGTTTATATGTATTAGATGAGCAAGAACCTCCAATTTCAAGCTTTCAAGATATTATAAGTTATTTTTTATTAACCACTTTACAAATAGACAAAAATTCACCTGAACAAATTGTAGGATTACAATTTTCACCGATAAATGAGTATTCACATGAAATTCAAGCTATGGCAGAGACAACAAAAGATAAAGAGAGTGAACCTTCAGATAGAGACGAATCAGGAACAGCACCTGCAATAGTTGAGTCTAAAATTCAAGAACCAGAAATTATAGAATCTGAAAATGGAAAAGTTGGCATTTATCATTCACACACAACTGAAAGCTTTGTACCAACAACTGGTGAACCTTTTGTCGAAAATTTAGACAAGACGGTGGTTCGGTTAGGACGTAAAATGGTAAGTGAATTAGAACAATTAGGGATTAGTGCAGTACATACAGAAGAAATTCATGACTTACCCACACGCCACGAAAGTTATAGTAGGAGTAAACCAACTGTAGAACAAATGTTAGAAGAGCATTCAGATATAGATGTTTTATTAGACCTTCATAGAGATGGTGTCCCCCGTGATATGACAACAGCAGAAATAAATGGTGAAAAAGTAGGGAAAATATTGATTTTAGTGGGTTCAGGGGAAGATCATCCTAATTGGAGAGAAAATTATCAGTTTGCTTTGAAGCTTCAAAAGGAATTAGAAAAAATACATCCCGACTTATCAAGAGGTATACGAACAAGAAACTTCTCTTATAACCAAGAATTACATTCAAGGGCGTTATTAATAGAAATTGGAGGACATGAAAATAGTTTAGAAGAGACGATGAGAACCATTCCGTACTTTACTGAGGCGATAGAACGTGCTATCTCTCGCTAATATAACTTGTCACCCAAATTTCCAGGTGTTATAATAATGTGAAGATAAAAGGGGGACTAGCAAGATGAAACAGGAAAGAATTAGAAACTTTTCGATAATTGCTCATATTGATCATGGAAAGTCGACCTTAGCTGATAGAATGTTAGAGTACACAGATACTTTAACAAAAAGAGAAATGCAAGATCAATATTTAGATAACATGGAGTTAGAGCGAGAACGTGGGATCACAATTAAGTTACAATCTGTAACTATGAACTATACTGCTCAAGACGGGCTTGGATATTTTCTTAATGTAATCGATACTCCAGGACACGTAGACTTCAATTATGAAGTTTCTAGAAGTCTTCAAGCCTGTGAGGGTGTTTTGTTAGTTATTGATGCTTGTCAAGGTATTGAGGCTCAAACATTAGCTAATATTTACTTAGCTGTAGAGCAAGACTTAGAAATAATTCCTGTAATAAATAAAATAGATCTTCCAAATGCGGATGTTGATAAAGTTAAAAGAGAGTTAGAAGAAATAGTCGGGATAGATGGAGATGAAGCAATATTAGCTTCAGCAAAAGACGGAACTGGGATAACAGAAGTACTTGAGTCTATAGTACAACGAATACCTCCACCTGAAGGTCGTGATGATGAACACTTGAAAGCCTTGATTTTTGATTCGTATTATGATACCTATCGAGGTGTTATTACTTATTTAAAAGTAGTATCAGGAAGCTTAACTTCTAATATGAAAATAGAGATGATGCAAACAGGAAAGAAGTTTGATGTATCTGAAGTAGGAATTTTAAATCCAACGCCAAAAAAAGTTGATGCTTTAACAGCTGGAGATGTTGGTTTTATGGCAGCTAGCATCAAAGATGTTAAAGATAGTAGAGTAGGAGATACAATAACCTCTGCCGATAAGCCAGCACCAGAGCCATTACCAGGATATAAACAAGTCAAACCAATGGTGTATTGTGGTTTGTTTCCAACAGAGGGTGAAGACTATGAAGATTTAAGGGATGCATTAGATAAACTACAATTAAATGATTCCTCTTTAGTATATGAACAAGAAAACTCTGTGGCCCTAGGATTTGGGTTTAGATGTGGTTTTCTAGGTCTTCTTCATATGGAAATTATCCAAGAAAGACTTGAAAGAGAATACAACATTACATTAGTAACCACTGCTCCAAACGTAGTTTATAGAGTTAAAAAAGTTGATGAAGAAGAGATTATTGATGTTGAAAACCCGACTTATTTACCCCCAAGAAATGAAATAGAAGCTATTTATGAACCAATGGTGAGAGCTAACTTCATGGTACCGCAAGATTATATTGGCCCTGTAATGGAGCTTTGTCAAGAAAAACGAGGGATTTATGAAACCATGGAATATCTAGATTCACTAAGAGTAATGTTAAAATACAAACTTCCTTTAAGTGAAATTGTTTATGATTTCTTTGATCTATTGAAAAGTCGGACAAGAGGATATGCTTCTTTTGATTATGAGTTATTGGGATATGAGGAAGCGAAACTAGTTAAAGTAGATATTTTAGTTAATAAAGAACCAGTAGATGCATTGTCCTTTATAGTTCATGAGGATAAAGCTTATTATAAAGGTAGGCAATTAGCTGATAAATTACGAGAAATGTTGCCACGGCAGATGTTTGATATACCTGTACAGGCTGCAATTGGAAATAAAGTTATTGCAAGGGAAACTGTAAAGGCTCTTAAGAAAAATGTACTTGCAAAATGTTACGGGGGAGACGTTACCCGCAAAAGAAAGCTTTTAGAAAAGCAAAAAGAAGGTAAGCAACGAATGAAACAGATAGGTAAAGTAGATATTCCTCAAGAAGCTTTCATGGCGGTGTTGAGTATTGATAGCTAAAAGTATAGCAAAGAATAAAAAGGGACTGTATATACATGTCCCTTTTTGTTTTTCAAAATGCAAATATTGTGATTTCAATAGCTGGAAAAAAAGGTCAGAAGCAGAAGTTTATGAATATTTAAAGGTTCTTGATCAACAATTCAAGGTTTTTAATGACAACATGAAAAATTCAAATTGGGATACTATATATATTGGGGGAGGGACCCCGACTTGTTTGTCTTATGAGAACCTTAAGAGGTTATTTTATACTATTGAATCTTATTGTGATCTAAATAAAGTAGAAGAATTTTCAATAGAACTAAACCCGAATACTAGTATTGTAACAGATAAAAAAATAAATTTTATTTCAAATTTTGTTAACCGTGTAAGTATAGGATTACAAACTACTCAAAGTAGACATTTGCAGGTATTAGGAAGGACACATTCCTATGAGGAATTTTTACAAACATATAATTTGTTACAATCTGCTGGTATAGATAATTTGAATGTAGATTTGATTTATGGAATTCCAAATCAGACTGTTTCAGATTTTAATGAAGACTTAGATAATTTAATTAAATTACAACCTACTCATATCTCACTATATAACCTAATATTAGAAAAAGATACCCCATTAGAAAGAGAAGTCAGTAAAGGAAAGCTAGAGTCTTTAGATGAGGAAATAGAGGTAGAGATGTATAATATAGCTAGAGTAAAGTTAAGAGAATCAGGATATAGTCATTATGAGTTATCGAACTTTTCAAAACCAAGCTACGAATGTAAGCACAATATGTTATATTGGAATAGAAACAACTACTTGGGTCTTGGTCCAGGTGCTCATAGTTTATGGGAAGGTTTACGCTTTGTAACAGTGGATGATTTTACGAAATATTTAAAAAGTAAAGATATGCATGATTTTATAAAGGAAAAGTGGAATATTGGATTTGAAGAAGCACTGTCTGAAAAGGTAATTTTAGGTCTTAGATTAGTCGATGGAATTGATATAAATGAAATAAAAGAAGAGTATGGAATAAACATTTACAAAAGATATCTGTCAACTATCAATTATTTTATAAGTGAAGGTCTATTAAAAAAAGAAAATACTCGTATAAAATTAACTACTAAGGGATATATGTTATCTAATAATGTTTTTATGGAGTTTTTACCGTCTTGACAAATGATTTTGCTAGTGTTATTTTTTAAATGGATTAATTAGCACTCTAATAAAAAGAGTGCTAACAATTATCAGGGGTGATCTCATGGGACTTACCCAGCGTAAAAAGACAATATTAAAAACTATTATTTCAGATTATATTAAAAGAGCAGAACCACTAGGTTCTAGAACTTTAACTAGAAGGTATAAGTTCAATGTAAGCCCTGCTACAATCAGAAATGAAATGGCAGATCTAGAAGAAATGGGTTTTTTAGCACAACCTCATACTTCTGCAGGGAGAATTCCGTCTGAAAGAGGGTATCGCTTTTTTGTAGATGATTTAATTTCGTCGGGATTATTAAACCCTAAACAAAACTTTTTAGAAGAAAAAATGAATGACAATAAAATTTTCGAAATGGATGAAATAGTTCAACTTACAGCTAGGTATTTAGCAGAAATGACTGATTATACTTCGCTTGTATTAGGTCCACAAACTAATAGAAGTTCTTTTAGAAAGCTTCAATTATTTCCTATTAATAAAAACAAAGTTTTGTTAGTACTTACAACCGATACAGGGATACTTGAAAGTCGACCAGTATACATATCAGGTAATTTATCACTTGAAGAAATGAAGAGAATAGCGGATTATCTAAATGAACGCTTATATGGTTTAACAATAGATGATATAACTCCTACTTTATTGCGAGAACTTCGATCTGATTTAATTCAAGAAATGGCTCTATTAGAAGAAGCATTATTTACATTAGCTGAAAGCTTTAAACAAGGTGCAAATAAAGTAGCTCTTGGAGGTACTACTAATATACTAAATCAACCTGAATTTAGTGATCTACAAAAGGTTAAGGAATTGTTGTCTTTTTTTGAAGATGAGGACCTTTTAGTCAAACTATTATCCGAGTCCGATGGGATAGTTGTGCGTATTGGAAAAGAAAACCCCTTAGATGCTGTAAAAGATTGCAGCATAATAACAGCTAGTTACGAATTGAATAATAAACCTTTGGGAACTATAGGAGTTTTAGGGCCAACAAGAATGGATTATTCTCGCGTGATTGCTATTGTGGCTCAAATTGCAAAAGAATTAACTAGTACCTTAGGGGAATCAGATAATTATAGGGGAGTAGGTGATAAATTATGAAAAAAAATGACAATGTTAATGAAAAATGTGGTCAAGAACACCAAGAAGAAGTCGATTTCGAAGAAAATTCTGAAGAAAAGTATGAACAGGAGCAGAATGTTACATATGAAGAGTTGCAGAATCAATTTAATGATTTAGTGACTGAAAAAGAAAAGTTAACAGAAGAACGCGATCAATACTTAAATCAGTTAAGACGCTTACAAGCAGATTTTGATAATTATAAAAGACGAGTATCTAAAGAATGGGATAAAAAGTCTTTAGAAAAAGCAGAGGAAGTTGTGGGTGATATATTAGGGGTTTTAGATAACTTTGAAAGGGCCTTACAAAATGCTTCAGAAGATGTTGATGAACAATATCAACAAGGAGTTAAAATGATTTATGATCAACTTTATGAAGTGCTTAAAAAACATGGACTTGAAAAGATTGATGCACAAGGAGAAACTTTTGACCCTAATTATCATCAAGCAGTAATGCAAGTTGAGAGTGAAGACCATGAAAGTAATATAGTTGTTGAGGAATTACAACCAGGATTTTTATTTAAAGGTCGCTTACTTCGACCAAGCGTTGTAAAAGTTTCTAAATAACTAAAACAAATATTAAGGGAGGTAATAATTATGGGTAAAATTATTGGAATTGATTTAGGAACTACTAATTCATGTATGGCTGTTATGGAAGGTGGAGAAGCAAATATTATATCAAACTCCGAAGGTGATAGAACAACACCTTCTATTGTAGCGTTTAAGGACGACGGAGAACGTTTAGTAGGGCAAGTAGCAAAAAGGCAAGCTATTACAAATCCAGATAGGACTATTGCTTCTATCAAGACATATATGGGTACTAACCATAAAGTTAATATTGACGGTAAAGAATATACTCCTCAAGAAATTAGTGCTATGACTCTTCAAAAATTAAAAAGAGATGCTGAAGAATACTTAGGTGAAGAGGTAACAGAAGCAGTTATAACTGTACCTGCATATTTTTCAGATAGCCAAAGACAAGCAACTAAAGACGCTGGTAAAATTGCAGGATTAGAAGTTAAGAGAATTATTAACGAGCCAACTGCTGCATCTTTAGCATATGGAATTGATAAAGAAGATGAAGATCAAACAGTTTTAGTTTATGACCTTGGTGGAGGAACATTTGACGTTTCCATCCTTGAACTAGGAGACGGTGTATTTGAAGTTAAAGCTACTAGTGGAAATAACGAACTTGGTGGAGATAACTTCGATAAACGCTTAATGGATTATATGGCTGAAGAATTCAAAAAAGAAAATGGTGTTGATTTAAGAGAAGATAAGATGAGTTTACAAAGACTTAAAGAAGCTGCAGAGAAAGCAAAAGTAGAATTATCTAATGTATCTCAAACAAATGTTAATTTACCATTTATTACTGCTACAAATGAAGGTCCTAAGCATTTAAATATGGACATTACAAGAGCTAAATTTGAAGAACTAACTCGTGACTTAGTTGAAAAAACATTAGAACCTATGAAGCAAGCTATGAAGGATGCAGGAGTTACTTCAAACGATATAGATAAAGTAATTTTAGTTGGTGGTTCAACAAGAATTCCGGCAGTTCAAAATGAGGTTAAAAATATTGCTGGTAAAGATCCGTATAAAGGTATAAACCCTGATGAAGTTGTAGCTAGTGGTGCTGCTATTCAAGCTGGTGTTTTAAGTGGAGATGTGAAAGATGTGTTACTTCTTGATGTAACTCCATTATCATTAGGTATTGAAACTTTAGGTGGAGTGTTTACAAAATTAATCGAAAGAAATACTACTATCCCTACAAGTAAAAACCAAGTATTCTCAACTGCAGCTGATAATCAGACCAGTGTTGAAATTCATGTACTTCAAGGTGAACGTGAAATGGCTAAAGATAACAAGTCATTAGGTAAATTTATTTTAGATGGAATTCCAGCTGCACCGAGAGGTGTTCCTCAGATTGAAGTTACTTTTGATATTGATGCAAACGGTATTTTAAATGTAAGTGCAAAAGATAAAGGTACTGGAAAAGAACAAAAGATAACTGTTGAGCCGTCTAGTGGGTTATCTGATGATGAAGTAGAACAAATGGTAGAAGATGCTAAGAAAAACGAAGAAGAAGATAAGAAACAACGAGAAAAAATCGAGGCTAGAAACGAAGCGGATTCTTTAGTTTATAATACAGAAAAAACATTGGGTGACTTAGGTGATAAAGTGGACGAATCCAAGAAAAAAGAAGTAGAGGATGCAGTACAAAAAGTTAAAGATGCATTAGAGGAAGACGATTTAGATAAAATCAATTCTGCTAAAGAAGAACTTACTAATCACTTCCATGAACTAAGTCAGCAACTTTATCAAGATGCTGGAGAGCAAGAACAAGCGGAAGATGCACAAGGTGATGAAAACGTAGTTGACGCTGACTATGAAGTAGAAAATGATGACCAGGATGATAAGCAATAAAAGAGCTAAAAGTTAGTGAAACTTAATTGCAGTAAAGGGTGATTTTATGGCAAAGAAAGATTTTTATGAAGTTCTAGGTGTTAGCCGAGATGCCGATCAAAATGAAATAAAGAAAGCATATCGTAAACTCGCTCGAAAATATCATCCTGACGTTAACTCAGACGACGAAGAAGCTGAGCAAAAATTTAAAGAAGTACAAGAAGCGTATGAAATATTAAGTGATGATCAAAAGCGAGCACGATACGACCAATTTGGTCATGCAGGTGTAGATGAAAATGCTCAACAGTACGGAGGTTTTGGTGACCAAGGATTTGGTGGTTTCGGCGGTTTTGAAGATATTTTTGATGCCTTTTTCGGGGGAGGATTTGGTGGCGGTGGTGAACGAAACCAACGTCGCCCCCGAAAAGGATCAGATTTACGTTATAGAATGCAAGTAGAATTTGAAGAAGCCGCTTTTGGTGCGGAAAAAGAGGTTCAGATACCTAGAACGGAAAACTGTAATAAATGTGACGGATCTGGTGCTAAACCTGGTACTAGCCCAGAAACTTGTCCTACTTGTAAGGGACAAGGTGAAGTGCGACAAGTTAAAGAGACTCCTTTTGGAAGATTTGTTAATGTAGCGCCTTGTAGTACTTGTGAAGGGCAAGGGAAAATTGTTAAAGAGAAATGCCCGGAGTGCGAAGGTGAAGGTAGGGTAGTTCGTAGAAGAAAAGTTAAAATAAATGTACCTGCAGGTGTAGATGATGGAACTAGGTTGAGAATCCGAGGAGAGGGTCAAGCTGGGATTTATGGTGGCCCTGCAGGTGATCTTTATGTTGACATAAGTATTAAGTCACATGATAAGTTTACTAGAGAAGGCCAAACAGTTTATTCTAAAGTTACTATAAGTGTAGTTGAAGCTTTATTAGGTACTGAAATTAAAATTCCGACTTTAGATGGAGATACTGAACTTAAAATTCCTGAAGGTACTCAACCAAAAACAGATTTTACACTAAAGAATAAAGGGATTCCTTATGTAAATAGAAAAGGAAGAGGACACCATATTGTTATAGTGGATATTGAAATTCCAAAAAAGCTAAATCAAAAACAGAAACAATTAGTCAGAGAATTAGCAGTATCGATGGGTAAAGACGTATCTAGTGATGAAAGTTTTTTAGATCGAGTCAGAAAAGCTTTAGGTGGAAATGATTAATAATAAAAAGGAGCGAGAATATGAAGTGGGCCGAACTTAATTTGACAACTTTGAGAGAAACAATGGAAGCTGTTTCTAATTTATTACATGAAACTGGAGCAGGCGGAGTCGTAATTGAAGATCCTGAAATTGTACCCAAATTAGATGAAGATGTGATTTGGGAAGATCCTAGACAAGTTATTCATGAGGCTGAAGGATTAACAGATAAGGTACATGTTAAGGCATATTTACCATGGGACGATACATTATCAGAAAAACTTCAACAGTTAACTCATGAGTTAGAAAGATTATCAGATCGAGGGTTTCAAATTTCTTCTAATGATTTAAGTATCAGCGAAGTTGATGAAAAAGATTGGTCTCGAGCCTGGAAAGAACACTTTCATCCAGTTAGTGTTAATGGAATAAATATAAGGCCCACTTGGAGCTCCACTAAAGTTACAGATGATGATGTCACTATTTGGCTTGATCCTGGTATGGCTTTTGGGACAGGGTCACATCCAACTACATTGATGTGTGCATCTCATTTAAGAGACTATTTAAAAAACAATGATACAGTTTTAGATTTAGGTTGTGGGTCAGGTATATTATCAATAGTTGCAGCTAAATTAGGAGTTAAAAAAGTGTATGCTTATGACATTGATTCTGTTGCGTGTAGAGTCACTAAAGATAATAGTAAATTAAATGATGTTCAAGATAAAATAGAAGTAATAGAAGGTGATGTAAAAAAACTAGCACCACCTACAGCAGATGTTGTATTAGGAAATTTAGTTGCAGATATTATATATGATCTTATATCTAAAATTGCTACAGTACTAAAAAAAGATGGAATTTTTATAGGCTCAGGTATATCTTTAAATAAGAAAGATAAAGTTATAAGAGAGTTTGAAAAACATGGCATGACAGTTATTAAAGAGGAGACTTCAGGGGAATGGGTTTCCCTGGTGGTTCAAAATTAGTGATCAGTTACCAAGAATATTTGTATCCCCAGAAAAATTTAATAATACTGGGGATATTATTATAGAAGATAAAAAAGACTATCATTATTTAACACGAGTACTTAGGTGTAAACCAGAAGATGATGTAATTCTTCTAAATGGAGAAGGAGATTCGTGGCTTAGTAAAATACATGATATAACAGATAATAAGATTTCTTTTAGCATATCCAAACAGTTACAAGAACAAAGGGAAACACCTATCGAAGTTGGTTTAGCTCAGGTACTACTAAAAAAGGATAATTTTGAGTTGGTTTTACAGAAAACTACGGAACTTGGAGTTAAGATAGTTTACCCACTTTTTAGCGATAGAAGTGAAATTAATTATAACGATGACAAAAAGGTACGAAAAAAAATATCTCGTTGGAATGAAATAGTAAAAAATGCATCTGAACAGTCTAGAAGACAAATCATCCCAACGGTTGAGCACCCAAGCACATTCAAAGAATTCATTAATGATCCGAAAATAAAAAGTTGGGATATAGTATATATTTGCCATGAGAAAGCGATTTTCTCAATAAAAGAAGCCTTAAAAAAAGACACGGAACAACGAGTATCATCAATCTTGTTGTTAGTAGGTCCAGAGGGAGGTTTTTCTCCAAGTGAAATTAGCCTTGCAAAAGAAAGAGGGGTTAACTCACTTTCATTAGGACCTAGAGTTTTAAGAGCAGAAACTGCTGGTATTACAGCTACAACTTTAGTTTTGTATGAATTGGCTGATCTGGGAGGTTAATAAATGACTGCACTCAAAGTAACTTTCGTCACTTTAGGTTGTAAGGTAAATCAATATGATACTGAAGCAATAAAAGATCAATTTTTTAAAAAAGGTTTTGAAATAGTAACCGATCAAAATTCAGCAGATGTTTTCGTTATAAACACTTGTACAGTAACTAATTTAGCAGATAAAAAATCTCGTCAATATATTAGAAGAGTTAAGCGTAATAACCCTGAAAGTGTAGTCGCAGCAATTGGTTGTTACGTACAAGCTAACCCTGAAAAAGTTAAAGAAATTCAGGATATTGATATTGTTTTAGGGACAGATAATAGAAAGAGTTTAGTTAAAATGGTTGAAGATGTTTTAGCTAATAAGACTGGGAAGAAACTTGAATTATTAGCACCTACACGTAAACGAGAAGGGTTTGAAGAACTTTCTATAACTTCTTTTAAAGAAATAAAAAGGTCACGCCATTTTCTAAAAGTACAGGAAGGTTGTGATCGCTTTTGCTCGTATTGTATTGTTCCCTATGCAAGAGGTGAACTACGTAGCAGAGCACCAAAAGAAGTAATAAAAGAAGTTGAAAGAGCTATTGAAGCAGGTTTTAAAGAAATAGTTTTGACAGGTATAAACTTAGGAGCTTACGGAAGAGAAACTTCTGAATATCCTGATCTGTCAGGATTAGTAGAGACTATTATTGGCATAGATAAAGAGTTTAGAATTAGGTTAAGTTCTTGTGAGCCACAGGAAATAACTCCAGAGTTAATCGACTTAGTTACAGAATCTTCAAAGGTATGTTCACATTTGCATATACCACTGCAAAATGGAGATGATGAAATTCTTTCTAAGATGAATAGGTCTTATACAACAGATGATTATTATAATTTGATTACAGATATAAAGAAAAAAAATCCTTTGATAGCTTTAAGTACAGATGTGATGGTTGGGTTTCCTGGAGAAAAAGAGTATCATTTCGAAAATACAAAGGATTTTTTAGATAAGGTTGGATTTTCAAGTTTACATGTCTTTCAATATTCTCCTAGAAAGTATACAAAAGCTGCTAAATTAAACGAACAAGTTCAAAACAAAGTTAAAAAGCAAAGAAGTGATAGTTTAATTAAAATAAGTAAACAACTTTCTAAAAGATACCAAAGAAACTTTGTTGGAGAGGTAGTAGATGTTTTAGTAGAACGAGTTGAAAGGGACTATTCAGAAGGTCTGAGTGGCAATTATTTAAATGTCAAGTTTCCAACCACTAATAATATATCAGAAAGAGAATTTATTAAGGTTTTAATAGATTGTGTTGATGATGATTACGTTTATGGCCTAGCACAAGTGAACAAATAATTTTTTAAGTAAATAGGTAATAAAAACCCCACCCCATACATAGTGGTAATGTGAGCACTATGTGAGGGGTGGGATTTTTTATGAGTAAAGTGTTTATATTAGAGTTGAAAAGATTGGTTCCTTTAGTTCTTTTGTTAGTATTATTAGCAGGTTTATCTCTATATGATTATATGACACCAGAAGCTCAAGAAACTGGATTTTTAGATGAACAAGACAATGGTGAACAAGCTTCTAGTAATATAGAGTTTACTACAGAAGATGAAGGTTATAGATCTGAACCTGCATCTTTTGTTTTAGCTGAAGATACTAAAGAATGGCATCAGATTCTAGAAGAAAAAAATTTAGGGTTAGCACGTGGTTCTTTAAATGAAAAAAAGGAGATAGGTTTATTTGCTTTTCACAGTGAAATAAAAGAAATCCGTTTATTAGATGGTTCTAAGGCTCAAAGTAAAATAGAAGTTATAATAGAACCAAAAAATGATTTCTATCATGTTGCTATAGTAAATAAAAAACAATTTGAAGAAGAAGTGGTTAATTGGAGATTTGTTGATGACGAAGGTAAAGCGTTATATCAAATTACTCAAGATAACTAGTTCGAGAGTGTAAAATAAACGGTGTAAACCTTCCGAAATGATGTATAATAAAAATAGAATGGGAGGTTTGCACCGTTATGAATTTAATAGACAAAAAGCAAGTAAGAGAAATGATGAAACAAGGTAAACT